>SMVS01000033.1 GCA_004357435.1 Nitrospina sp.
CTTATTAGTATGCTCCTCTACCGTAAAAATATCAATGTCCCAGAACTTGCCCGCCGAGCCATCCCAATCATCCTTGCCGGAGAGGGCAATGCCATTGAGCAGATTTCCCGAGCCATTGCCCGCCCGGCCATGCCCGCCTATGATTCCAATTGAGACCGGTTGCCAAAAACCTTCCGGAAGATGGTTAACCAGGGGAAAATCATACGTTTCTCCCGGCTTAAGAGTTTGCAGTCCCGACAGGATAACTACCGAATTGATTCCTTCGCTTTTCCGATCTTCGGCAACCACCACCAATGCCCAGCCGGCGACGGAATACGGGTCTTGGCCACCGGGGTTCATCCGTTCCGAACGAAGATTTTTCACTCCGTACAATCCGTTGCCGGTAACATATTTTGTGACCTCGGCGAAAGCCGAGTAAAGAATCCCGGTTGAGGTTTTTTTCCAACTCCGCTGAGCGCGGACCGGAATTTCCTTGTCCCCCGGTACCAGCAAGCGTATCTCTTCGGCATTTTCGTTTGGCTCTTTCACTTCACCCGCCCAAATGAGAAAAGCCTTCCTGATGGGAAAGGCAATGTTTAATCGCACACGGCTCGATTCTTTCAGGCTTTTGCCCGTCAAAAAACTTTCGCCAATGACTTCAAAACCCAACCCGGGCGCCGTATCGCTGTATACCGTTTCAAAACCTTGCAGGGTTTTATTGACAGTGGGGGCAAACTCGGCGGCCGGAAGGCGAAGCGGAAACAGGGAGATCACCAGGGCCGCAAAAACAAAGAGAAACCAAAAGGCCCCTCCCCCATCCCAAGTGGTCCCGTTAGACTTTGGACGTTTCACTGCTTGCCCCTGTCTGCTAAACATTAAAATCTCATCGTAAAATAAGTATGATAATTCTGCAGGATGTCTTCGTCATCCAGGGTTTCGATGGCATATTGTGCGTCAACACTCCAGGAGATCCATGGAGCGATATCCCATTTGAACACCAGCGTTGCCGCATGCTCCAGTGAGTTTTCAATAGAATTGTGGGTGACAGCATAACCAATTTCATAGCGAAAAATATCTTTAAATTGATTTTGGAAATTTACAAAAAAGCTGTTTTTATATTCACCGGGATTTGTAAGGTAGCGGAGTTGATATTCCAACTCAATCCGATCATAGAACGGAAGACGATATCTGGGACGAATAACATGATCCTGCTGCAATTCCCTGGCGATAGAAAGGTCATCCAGAGACGCAGACACCAAAACAGAGAAATCGTCGGTTAGATTCACATCGTATGCGACCAAATAGGTGTTGATGGATTCAACGGTCGCGGCCCCTGTAAACGTATAAATAAATAATTCTCTTCCGAAAGATGCGGTCAAATAATAATTTTTAAATCTTTTGGATAAAATAAAAAAACCGGCGTGGTCGGTTTCCGATGCCAGCAGATT
The DNA here is from genome assembly GCA_004357435.1 of Nitrospina sp. Lineage (GTDB taxonomy): Bacteria > Nitrospinota > Nitrospinia > Nitrospinales > Nitrospinaceae > SMVS01. The sequence goes on from SMVS01000033.1 coordinate 1,428, forward strand.
GAAGACATTATCGCCGTCATTGTTGAACCGGCTGAAATCATATCGGAATCGCAACCCAAAACCGTCAGGCAGTTTCTGTATTAATCCGATGGATCCAATATCTACGTCTATATTGAAATCGGTCTCATTTAAAACTTTATCCTGTTGTTTCTGGTCCGAACGCTGATAACGTGCCTGAAGTGTGGTGTTTGACGACAGCTTGTGAAAGTATTCCATAGTCTCACGATGATCCCTAAACACAGTACCGAGTTGTCCGGTGGCCGGATCGTAATCTTGAAATTCAAAAAAGTTGTACCGAACGGTCAACTCCGGCGCTTTGATCTTGCGCAACCGTTCGAGTTCCTTCTTGGCGGCGACATCCCCCGGCCGGATCTTCAAGGCTTTCAGCACAAACTCTTCGGCCAACTCCCACTGATCATTGTAGCGATACGTCCGGCCTAGCCCCAATAGGACTTCGATATTTTCAGGATCAAATTCGAGGGCCTGCTTAAACAATTTGATGGACTGCTCGGTTTTTTTCTGCCAGCTGTAAACCCGCCCCAGAGCAATGTAACTCGATATATCACTCCGCTCCAGGGCCACCGATTTTTGAAGCTCGGTCACCGCATCATCGAGGCGCGCCGTCTGGCCGTAAAGCGTTCCCAGCATCGCGCGAATGTCTGTGCGGTCGGGCGCCAACTCCCTGGCCTTTTCCAGAAAGGAGATCGCCTTATCAAACTCCCCATCCTGACTGTAGAGAATGCCAATACCCACGATGGCCTTTAAATTTTCCGGGTCTTTTTCCAAAACTTTCGAATAGAGCGCGATTCCTTTCTGCGGCTCGTTCATCCACTGGTAGGTTGCGGCCAGCCCTTGCAAGACTTCCATGTTATCGGGATAGAGTTCGAGCGCTTTCTGAAAGGTAGCGATACTGGCTTGAAATTTTCCCTGCCAGCCAGTGACGCGTCCGAGCAGGAGCAGGATATCCAGTCGCTCGGGATATTTGGCAAGCAGGGCTTTGAGTCCTTCCTCCGCTTGGGAGTGCCGCCCCTCCCAGGCCTCCAGGCGCAGGAGACCGATGTCGCCGTCAGGAAGGTCAGGGCGGCTTTGGCGAATCGCGTTATAAAGAGTCCGCGCTTCCGCAAACTTTTTGCGCCAGCTCAGGACATGAGCCAGGCCAATCTGAGCTTCGATATTTTGCGGGTCGGTTTTAACAAGCTGTCGGTAGAGCGTTTCCGCCGCCTGGTATTTCCCCTGGGTTTGCAGAATTCGAGCTTGGCGGAACAACTCCTCTAAATTTCTGAACCGCGCCATTCTTGCCAAACCCTGCGCGGCGTCCGCGTCCTTCGGATTGAGTTCCAGCGCCCGTTGAAAATCCTCGCGGGCGGCGTCCCAACGGTCGCTTTGAAAATACGCATGACCCCGCGCCGTCCACACATCCGCGTTGTCGGGATACAAACTCAACAGTTCGTCGTAAATCGAAATAGCTTTTTCAGGTTGGCGGAGGAAGGTGTGGACGCGGCCCAAACGGAACCGCGTACCGAAATGCTCTGGATACTGGACCAACGTGTTTTCGTAAACTCGAATCGCGTCCTTAAAATTGCCGGACTGGATAAACTCCTCGGCTTCCTGCCAACGCAACCGAACGAACCGGTCCCGCGTAATATGTCGCAGGCCCTGTTGCGCCCGGTGCATGCCCTGACGGGCGTCGGCGTAATCGGGAGACAACTCGAGCACCTGCTTGAAATTTGCCAGGGCTTTATCAAATTCCTGGAGCGCCAGGAACACAAACCCCTGCCCAACCAGGTTGTCGCTATTGTCGGGATGGCCCGCCCGGATCTCGGCATGCAGTCGACCAGCCTCTTTAAAGTTGCCAGCAAAACGGAGGACGCGTGCCAGCAGAAGTTTCACCGCCAGATCTTCCGGATCGCCGTCCAGGATTTTTTGATAAATCCCCACCGCCGATTCGAATTGTTTTTGCTCGATGAACTTTTCGGCTGACTGCAATTGGGTTGCGCGCAGGGATGCGGAAGAATTATTTTGCGCCACACGTAGCGGGGAAACCGCAGGGTCGGGCAATGTTAAAATTTCGTTCCCCAACACGGGCAACGCGCAGAAAATAAGATAGAAACCGGTAACAGCGGTTGTGAACAGAGAAGTGCGCATGGGTTTCATCAGGAAGGTTGACGCGACTAACTTTGCCGAAACAATTATCCACTGAAACCACTAACTTTCAAACGTTTATTATAGAAATAGGGGAGCCGGCGGGTCATCTCTTGCCGGTCAGATCAGTTCCACATCGGAGATGATTTCCACCAAGCTGGGGCCGTCGAACTCCAAGGCCTTTTGCAGGGCATCATCAAGCTCCGCTTTTTTCTCCACCCGCATGCCGAGGGCCCCGCACAAATTCGCGTACTCGGCAAAACTTGGATTGGTCAATGAAGTTTGCCAGACGTCCCAGTTGCCGGCTTTCTGCTCTTTGCTGATCTTGCCCAGCTCGTCGTTGCGGAGCAGGACATGGGTGATATTCATCCCGTATTTGACGGCGGTGTTGACCTCCGCCATGTACTGGCCGAATCCGCCATCGCCCGATACGGATACCACGGCGCGGCCGCGAAACGCCTCTTCCTGCGTCGCCGCCCAGGCACCCAGCGCGGCGGGATAGGCAAAGCCGATCGACCCGAGGTAACCCGACATGAGAACGGATTGCCGGGCGCATTCGAAATAGCGCCCAAACGAATAGGTGTTGTTGCCGACATCCACGGTGATGATGGCATCGTCCGGCACCTGCCGCGTCATCGCTTCGAAAATCGCGGCGGAGTTGATTCCCTGACCACGGTCGTCCAGAGTGCGGCGCTGTTTTTCCTCACGCCATATTTTCCACCGCGCGGCAACCTCCGGCCGCTGGTCGACCGCCACATTTTTACCGGTCAGTTTATCTTTAAGGATGCCGCAAGTGACGCCGATCTCGCCCCAAACCGGTACGGTGACGGAATGAAACTTGCCGAGCGTCATCGCGTCGAAATCCACTTGCACCGTCGGCTTGCGCGGCGCGATGCCGGTGTGGTCGCTGAAACTCGCGCCCAGCACCAGCAGGCAGTCCGACTCGTTCATCGCCCAACTCGCTATCGGTGTGCCACTGCGGCCCAGCACACCGCCGCCCAACGGATGCGAGTCGGCCACCAGGCCTTTGCCTTTGAAAGTGGTGATGATGGGGCTGTGCAACATCTCCGCCAATGCGATCACACCGGCCATGTGAAAACGCGCGCCATGGCCGACGATGATGACCGGCCGCTTGGCTCCGGCCAGCAGAGTCACCGCCGCAGTGATCGACTCCGCGGGCGGGGTGATGGTGGTCGGCGTGATGCGTCCTGCCGGCCCGCCCGCCGGAGTGTCGGCGTCCGCGATCATTTTGGGAACTTCGTCGGGGAAGATGAGGTGCGAAACGCCGCGGTTCAACAACGCGCTCTTGCACGCCAGGTTCATCAGCTCGGCGTGTTTGCTGTTGGGCAGAGCCGGTTGACTCCACTGCGCCACCTTGCCGAATGCCGCCTGCAGGTCCACCTCCTGAAACGCGCCCGGCCCCAGCACCTGGGTATCGACCTGGCCGGTGAGCGCCAGCACCGGCGCGCGGTCCACATGAGCGTCCCACAACCCGGTGAGCAAATTGGTGGCCCCCGGCCCGGCGATGGACAAACACGCCGCAAGACGCCCGGTCAACTTGCCATACGCCGAACAGGCGAACGACGCCGCGCCCTCGTGGCGGATGCCGATATATTTTAAATTCCCCGCTTCTTCCTGCAGGCGCAAGGCGTCCGCCACGCCGAGGTTGGAATGACCCACCATGCCAAACACCACGCGCACGTCCCACGCGACCATCGTTTCCATCATCACGTCGCCCACCGTGCGTTGGTGCGACTCCTCTTTACTCAAGCCGACATACACTCCGTCGTCACGCACCTCGACGGGAAACCGCGCCACCCCATCGTCGTCATGGCCGCCCGGCGCCTTGCCGGTGGTCGGGTCGAAATCCCAGCCGTGCCAGGGACAACGCAGGAGACCGTTTTCGATCGAGCCTTCACCGAGCGGACCGCCTTGATGCGGACACTTGTTGTCCAGCGCGCTGATCTGGCCCTGATGATGCGTCATGCACAACGTCATGTGAGCGCAGGTGACCGGCATGACCCGCCCTTCCGCCAACGCATCCCGCGCCATCACCTTGTGCCACACCAAATCCTTGTCAGCCATTCCTTCAGCTCCCTATGGGTTTTCAAAATTTAATTGGTAGTCAAATTTCGTTCCCCGATGCAGGGAACGCGGAGAGAAGTAGGTGGAACCCAAAACACCCGTGGTGGACAGAAAAACGCGTATGGGTTTCATAAGATGGTAGACCCTCTGACCTTTTGCCGAAACCAATTATCCACCCAAACCGATTATTCCCCAATTTTAATTGTGAAAAAAATTTGGGTTCTGTTGGGTCGGCGGGATTGGGGAAAGCTGGGATCGGACGGGAGGAGGAGCCGTCAGAGGAGCCATCAATTGGAATTCGGCCGCCACTGCTGGGCCAGTTGCTGGGCCTCGGCAATCTCGGCGGGGGTCATTTGACGCTCCAGCCGGTCCCGATTGAACTTGGCTCTTTCATAATTGCCACCCGGCGCCAGGCGGGAGGCGGCCAGGTTGAGCCATTTGTGGGCCTCAACAAAGTTTTGCGGAACGCCCCGGGCCTTGCCGTACATGACGCCAAGATTGTTTTGCGGTTTGGGGTTGCCCTGCTCGGCGGCTTTTTTATACCACTTCACCGCTTTCTGATAATTCTGCAGAACCCCGCGGCCGGTTTCATAAATGAGGCCGAGATTGTTTTGTGACTTGGACTCGCCCTGCTCCGCCGCCTGGGTGTACCAGCGCACCGACTCCTCAAAATCCTGATCAACGCCCTGCCCGTGGGAGTGCATGAAGCCGAGCACAAATTGCGCTTCGGCGAATCCCTGATCGGCGGCTTTCCGGTACCACGTCACCGCTTTGGTAAAATCCTGGGGTGTGCCTTTGCCATAATGGTGCATCGCCGCGACTGCGTACTGCGCGCCGACATGGTTCTGATCGGCGGCTTGCTGGTACCAGATCATGGCCGTGGCGTTGTCCGCTTCCACTCCGAAACCGTTGCGGTACATGACCCCAAGGTTGAGTTGCGCCTCGGCGTTGCCCTCATCCGCGCCTTTGCGATACCACTTCATCGCTTCCTGATAATCCTGCGGGACCGTCCGGCCATAAAAATGGGCGTCGCCCATCGCGTTGGGATCGTTGGGGTCGATCACCTCGGATTCTCCCACCAGAAAAGCCAGCTCTGCCTCATTCGGCATATTCTCGCGGGAAACGTCATCGGCCAACGACGGCGCAGGCAACAGGCAGACCAGGCAGGCCGCCACTAAGGGAAGGAAAAATCCTGACGCGGTTTTGGTAGAGAATCTCATTGGGCTCAAGCCTGTAAAGTGGGAGAGGCTCATTACATTATCACGGGCTGACACTCACATTTATTATCATTTCTGCATCCGAATTGCAACGGGTTCGTTGTTCAGAAGTGCTCCGGAGCCGATAGACGAATGGCAACCGTGTATGTAACGATTTTGATATCAGTCTCATAACACATTACAGAAAATTTCACCGCACCAGTTTGATTTTTTGGGGTTGGTGATTGCCCAGCGTTTTCAGGTTACGATATGCTCAGGTGAATTATTTGGATCCCCGAAATGCCTCCCCTTGAAAAATTTTGTCGATGGCTGGCGTAGACTTCAGTTCCGCCGGAGTGGCCGAGGTTTTCCGCCGGCCACGCTTCTTCATTACCGTGATCCAGCCTTAAGCCGAATGAGCCTTGAATTACCCGCCCGCATCAGGTACCCTTGGCCTTTCCAAATCAATGACTCAATAAAATGATCAGAACCACCCTGATCGGGCACGCTTGCCTGCTCATCCAGTCCAAGGAAACCACCATTCTTACCGA
>SMVS01000034.1 GCA_004357435.1 Nitrospina sp.
GTCAAGGCCAGCAGGACGTGCTCGGAATAAATCAAGCCGCCCGTGAGCTCCAGGTTTTTCATCATGTTCTTTGGATAAACGATCAACTGATCCACCAACCGCACCATTTTCTTCAACATGTAATGAACCAATATGGTGCTGTCCGGGCCGATCACCCGCTCCACTGATGAATGGCTGATATCCCGCTCGTGCCAGAGGGCAACATTTTCCAACGCCGCCAGAGAGTTGCCACGAACCAACCGCGCCAGACCCGACATCTGTTCCGTGACAATCGGGTTCCGCTTGTGGGGCATGGCCGACGACCCCTTCTGTCCTTTGGAAAAGTATTCCTCCGCTTCCAGCACTTCGGTTTTCTGCAAATGACGAATCTCCACCGAGAACTTGTCCAGAGAGCTTGCCAGGAGCGCCAGGGTGCTGAAGTATTCCGCGTGGCGGTCCCGCTGGATCACCTGACTGGACACAGGCGCTGGAACCAAGCCCAATTGTTTGCAAACGTGCTGTTCCACGTCCGGGTCGATGGCGGCAAAGACACCGACCGCGCCCGACACCTGCCCGACCGCGATACGTTTGCGGGCCTGCTTCAATCGCTCCACGTTTCTGCCGGTTTCTTCATACCAGTTGGCCAACTTCAAGCCAAATGTCGTTGGCTCGGCATGAATCCCGTGCGAACGCCCGATGGTCGGCGTGTACTGGTACTCAAGCGCCCTTTTTTTCAATACCACCCGGAACCGGTTGAGTTCTTTTAGAATCAAACTCGCCGCGTCCCGCAACTGCACCGCCAGAGCCGTGTCCAGCACATCGGATGAGGTCATGCCCAAGTGCATATAACGAGCCGACTCGCCAACATGTTCCGCCACCGAAGTCAAAAACGCGATGACATCATGTTTGACTTCCTTTTCAATCTCGTTGATCCGGTCGATATCGAAGCCGGCCTTTTTCTTGATTTGTTTCAGCGCGTCTTTCGGAATTTTTTTCTGCCTGGCCAAAGCCTCACAAGCGTGAACTTCGATAGCCAGCCAAATTCGAAACTTATTTTCCGGCGCCCAAATGGCCGCCATCTCAGGAGTCGTGTAGCGTTCGATCAAAGGTCTATCCTTTATGGGTACTTTTGAAAAAGTTGGTTGCGGGTGGACAGGACTGTGTTCTAGAATGAGCCGTCGCTCGCTCGCACCCTTCATGGGGTGTCGAAACCGGCCCAAAATCGGCGTCGAACAAGGGCAATATTAAACGGAAAAACTCCTTAAATCAATCGTCCAAATGATTTCGTCGCAACCCATTGAAATCTGTTTTGTTTGCCTCGGCAACATCTGCCGTTCGCCACTGGCGGAAGGCGTGTTTCAGTCTCTCGTCAACCAGGAAAAGCTGGAAGATAAAATTTTTATTCAATCCGCCGGCACCGGCGGGTGGCATGTCGGTTCGCCTCCCGACCCGCGCATGCAGGAAACCGCCAAGCATAAAGGCATTGCCCTGACCTCTGTCGCCCAGCAGTTTCTACCGGGCGACTTCAAACGGTTCGACTGGGTGATCGCCATGGACCGCTCCAATCTGGAGACCCTCGAGTTCATGTGTTCGCCGGCAACCGCCAAAAAAAAATTGCGGCTGTTTCGCTCCTTCGATCCTCAGCCCGATGGCAAGGAAGACGTGCCCGATCCTTATTACGGCAGGGGCGACGGATTTGAAACGGTGTACCAAATCATCCACCGCACTTGTCCCAAAATTCTCGATTTTCTCAAAACCCAACTGCCCTGATCGCCATGATGGAAGACGTCCGAGTCCTCCTCGCATCCGTTTACTCCCCCTCGATTGAAATTTTATCGACACAATCGGTGGGCGGCGGCAGTATCAACCAGACCCTTCTGCTGACTCTGTCCAACGGGGAAAAAGTTTTTTTAAAACACAACGACCACCCGCCGCAGGATTTTTTCAAACGGGAAGCCGCAGGATTGCGTCTATTGGGACAGTCCGCAACCGGACCTCGGGTGCCACGACCGCTGGCCTGGCAGTCCAGGTTCCTCATCATGGAGTTCATTCAGGAGCAGGCCCCGTCTGCGGATTTTTATCCTGATTTCGGACGCGCCCTGGCCGATATGCACCGCCGAACCCAGGACCGCTACGGGCTGGATCACGACAATCACATCGGTTCCACTCCGCAAAAAAACACTTTGGAAAAAGACGGGCTGACGTTCTTCCGCGATCACCGCCTGCGGTTTCAACAAAAACTGGCGCGGGACCGGGGCCGCCTTCCCAAATCTCTCGACTTGAAACTGGACAGCCTTTTTAAAAAACTCGACACGATTCTTGATTTGACCGGCGAGCAACCGGCATTGGTGCACGGTGATTTATGGTCTGGAAATTACTTTTGCGACGCCAGTCAACGGGCCTGTATTTTTGATCCGGCGGTTCATTTTGGGCTTCGCGAAACCGATCTGGCTATGATGGAACTGTTCGGCCAACCTCCCCAAACCTTCTACAAAGCCTATCAGGAGGCCTTCCCATCGCCTTTCGGGTACTCAGAAAGAAGGGAAATTTACAATCTTTACCACCTCCTCAATCATGTCAATCTATTTGGAAGCTCTTATTTATCGTCGGTTGAATCCACAGTGAACCGTTTCATTCGCTAAATTCAATCTGAGGAAAATTCATGACGTGCTTCCAATGGCGGCCTCTGCGATGGGTCCTCGGCCTCCAAACGGGCGAACCGGACGGCGGTGCTCCAACCGTCCCATCCGGAAAACATGGACACCACCGGGCGCACGCGCTGGGTGTATCAGGAACTGCGCGACCGTAAAGTGGTGATGTTTATCGTCAAACTGCCGCAGGGTGTGTGGGAATTGCGCTACCAATTGAGAGCAGAGGTACCAGGTGATTTTCACGCGCTTCCGGTTTCTGGGCCACGCCATGTACATCCCGGAAATCCGCGCCAACGACGCCGAGACCCGGCTAACGGTCAAAGACCGTGACGATTAGCGGATTGCATCCGAGGCAACCGGGCCTGGCCAGGTTGCACCTGGAGGCATCGGGTGAGACATTTCTTGCAGCCCCGGCAACGGTGAGGCATGACACTCGAGGTCAGCCCCCTGGGTCCAGCGGCACGCTCCCTGCGGGAGAGGCATTGGGCGAGATCTTTGGAATCATGCCCAACAACTGTCGGGCGCAAGCAGGGTGCGACCCATTTAGCTTCGGGCCCTGCCCGAAAAAAAAGCGCCCCGTGTTACCGGGGCGCTTACAAAACAGGAGGAGAATACTACTACCAATCACTATTATGATAACAAAATAAGCCGAAAGGTTTCAATTATTTTAACCTCAAAACCCGCCAGCGATCTTTTTAAGAAAAGTCTGAATTTCCTTTTGTAAGGACCCATCGAGATTTTTTTCTTCCTGCGACAGGGTGGTCAGGATGGAGGTGCCGTACCCCATCTCCAGCCCGGAAGCGATGCTGATCAGCACCCGCGAGCCATACCGTTCGACCAACCCATGTTCTTCAGCGGCGCGGAAGACCATCTCCGGCCCCACCAGCATGGCCCAGGTTTTGACCACGCAGATATCGGTGGACTCCCGATACTGGAGGTCTTCCACCCCGGTCATGTAGGTGCCAGGGTCGATCTCTCCGGCTTCGAACCGGGCGATCAATTGATTGAGTGTTTCGCCCTCAGTCGCCAGCCGATTAAAGATGTATTCGAATATTTTTCCTTCCAATTCCTTTAATTTTTTAATGTCCCACAGGCAATGGAAGTCGGCGGGTGGCGGGAGGGGAGCTTTGGTTTCTTTTTTGATCTTTTCAATGCAGTCGGGACAGCGTTTGCCCGAGTCGTGGCTGAACTCCTGGCCACAGGGGCAAACATTCAAATAAGTTTGAATGGCCAGAGCGAGTGCCTCCTGCTTGATTCCCAGGACTTCCCGTAAGGCCGCCCGGACGGGATCGCCCTTGCCGATGTAAACCCACCGCACGCAGGAGGAACAATAAATTTTGTAATTGGGCTTTTCCTCTGCCGGTTCAAATACGGGAAAGTATCTGGACTGGCACAGAACGCAATCAAGCTCTTTAGCGAAGGTGTCTATCATAATAGTGTCTCAGAAGGTTGTTGCCTGACGGGCGGGCCGCTGAATGGAGTCCTGAGCCGCCCAAAAAAAATAACCCATGGCGGTGTGCCATGGGCTATGAATAACCAAAGAACCTATCCAGCGTAAGCCTGGCCCAGCCCGGCGACCTGGCCTTGCTCTGCCTCCAGTATGATCTTGCCGGTAGCCGGATTCACCGGATGCATGGTGATGGCATTATGGGTACTGCAAACCACCATACACAGGTCACAGCCTTTACATCTGTGAGTGACCACCACAGCCTTTTGTTTTCCCGCCTCAAGCATGATGGTGTCCGCTTCCGGGCAATACATGATGCAGAGACGACAACCCTTTTCGGCGATACATTTGTCGTCATGGACATAAGCTACGTTATACACGCTGAATGACTCCTTTAATTAAAACGACCTGAATTTAAAATACGATCTCGGACCCAGGATTACGCAGGTTCATAAAGAGCTGCTGCATACGAAGCGGTTTCCGCCCAGGCCGCAGCAATTTCGTAAGACTTTTTCATGGTGTTGTTGTTCGCCTCAAGCAATTGTTCCTTTTTGGCGTATTTTTTCTTAATCGCTTCATCGAGAGTCGCCGTACCGCCGGAGGCAATATACTTCTTGCCAAAACGGTCCTGCAGAGCTTTATCCAAAGCCGGCAGATCAACCACCTTGGTGATGCCGGCACAGGCGCCGATCATGGCCATATTGGTGGACAGCTCGGTCCCGCCGATTTCCAGCGCCAAATGAGTGGCATCGCATTCGAACACGGAAACGTTCAAACCCTCCAAATACTCATGGTCTTCTTTGGTGAGGAGATCGACATTGGTGTTGATGATGATGAGCCCGCCTTCCTTGATGCCGGAGTAAAACGGGGCCGTATAACTCTTCTGCATGGTGATGACCTGCGGGTGAAACACCATGATGACGTCGGGAAATACCAGCTCGCCCCGGTCAAAGATCTTTTCCGGACCGACGCGGACATAACTTTCCGCCGGGGCCATACGTTTCTCGGCGCCGAAGAAGGGGTTGGAAATTGAAAATTTTCCCATCTTGTTGGCGGCCATGGCCAGGAGATGAGCGGCGGTCACCGCGCCTTGACCTCCCAGACCGGAGATCCGGATATTTATCCTCTTCAGTACAGGTTCAGACATTTTAACTCCTCCTCGAATTGATTACGCGGTAACCGCGGCGGCTTTGGCTTTGGCCAATTTTTTCCGTTCTTTTTGTTCAGCGTCTTTTTCCTTCAGGAACTCTCTCACTTCATCCGTCATGAGTTCCTTCATCACGAAACGTCCGCCGATGGCCTCGGAATCTTTCATTTCATCCAGCCCTTCCATGCTTTGTTTTCCGATTTCCAGAATACACGGCGTGTAGAGCTGAACGTAAGTCGGACCGATTTCGCGCGCCACATAAATGGCATTGCGGATCGCTTTTTCCACCCGGTTGGGTTTGCTGACGGTCAGACAGGCCACATAATGACAGCCCGCCTCAAAAGCGATTTCCGGCAAGCGGACTTTTTCGAACTTCTTGCCCATCGGAGCCATTTTGGCGACGAATCCCTTCTGCATGAGACCGCTCTCCTGCCCGCCCGTGTTGGCGTACAGTTCGTTGTCGAAACAGATGGTGGTGAAATTTTCCTGACGGAACCAGGACTGCATGGTGTAGTCCAAACCGATATCTACGGTCGCACCGTCACCCGCCAACACGATGACATCCTTCTCTTTGTCGGGAAAACGCAACTTCAAGGCCCGCTTCAAACCGGAAGCGATAGCATTCTGGTTGCCGAACAGGGAGTGGATATTCTGCACCCCGACATGCGGGAACACCAGACTGGTACAGCCGGTGGAACCGACAAAAATCGTGTCCTCGGGGGCCGGGATAGCGGCCAAAATAAACCGGAAGGCAATGGACTCCGGGCAGCCAGCACAAAGCGAATGTTGTTCAATCAGTTCCTTGCTGGAACCGATATCCTTCCAGCTCCGGTCTTCATTGCCAAAGGTAGCATTGGACACCAATTCCTGGTACTCCGGAGGCATGATGTCCATCAATCCCTCGGTCATCTGTATTTTTTCTAAGCTCATAAAAACGTCCTCTCTTATATTGAATTTGATCGAATCAAATTTAATGTTTTAAAAGTCCAGCCTACCCAAGACCCGCAACCCAACTACCCGCGCGAGGCCATATGGGCTCCTTTAATACCCAAACTCTTTTTGATCTCTTCCACGATGACTTCGGAAGGCATGGTCATACCGCCTGCCACATGCGGACCTGCTATCACCCGTTCGTTGTTGGGAAGCAGCGATCTGACCTCACGGCCCAGCCAACCCTTGATATTGAACTCAGGCACGAAGATGGTCTTGGCATTGGCCGTCGCCTCCAGCAATTCCTGCGACGGAAAAGGACGAATGGTTTTGATTTTGATCAAACCAATCTCGATGCCTTCTTCGTTGAGCAAACGGATGGCTTCCCGGGACTGGGACACGGCAGTACCCGAAGCCACAATCAGGATTTCACGGTCCAGATTTTCAGTTTCGAGCAAGGACCCGCCCATTATGACGAGGGTATGCTTGCGGGATCGTTCCACCGCCGCATGAACCTCCTGTTGCCAGGAAGCATGGGTCATGTAGCTGATGTAATTGGATTTCATAACAAACGGATCGCGCATCATGCGGATCGGCGGATTTTCCATATCCATGCAAGGCACCGGAGCGCGGTAAGGATCGTACGGCGGCAGACACATTTTATCGGATTGCAGTGACACCGTGTCCTTGGTGTGGGTGACGAAAAAGCCGTCACAACACAAGGCCAGCGGGACATGCACATCCGGCTGTTCCGCCACAATGAACCCGGCCAGGATCCAGTCGTACAAGTCCTGCGCCGTTTCGGCGTGCCAGATCATCATGCCAGTTTCCAGCAGGTAATACATTTCCAGGGTGTCGGGTTGTATGCTCAAGGGAGAGTTGACTCCGCGGCAGGTCACAACCACCTGGATCGGCAAACGCGATCCGGCCCACATTGGAAAATTCTCCATGGCCCGCAGGGTTCCCGGACCGGCGGTGGTGGTGAACACCCGGGCTCCGCCAAACGCGGCGCCGGCGCATTCGCCCATGACCCCAAATTCATTTTCGCCGCGGAAATACTCGCGCACATAACCTTCGGCATACAACTCACCGATCAACGCCGCGGCTTCGCTCTGCGGGGTGATGGGATAAGCTACCGACATATCCAGGTTACACCGTTTGATGGCTTCCTTGATGACTTCCGATCCGGTGAGAAAATTAGGAATTCTCTCCGCTTCAAAAAACATATGGTTCGGGTCGGTGACGATTTGGTCTTTCGGACCCTTCACACCAAACTCGACAGTTTCGGACATAATGATTTTACCGCTACTAGGTGCCACCTTTATATTCATGAGATCACTCCCTTATCACCAAAGAGCGCTTTATTTAAAGCGGTTTGTGGTTAAATAATAATTCTGTATGACAAAAATCTAAAATATCAATAACGGACGATTAATAAAGCTTTAAGAAGCCTTTTCAATACGTCCCGCAGGTTTCATTTTAAATTGGGTGAACGGGTTGGCCTGGCTGACCACGCCTTCCTTCTTCAACCTGATGACCGTTTCAGTCAACCGTTTGATCTTGTCCGGGTTGATATCGCGGAAAGA
>SMVS01000035.1 GCA_004357435.1 Nitrospina sp.
ACCGAACGCCAGTCGTATTCAGGTCAAGAACGCCGCCCGCCTTCCCTACCCCCGTGGTTTCTCAACGAATACATTGCTTTTGCTCGCCTTTTTTCCTCCCGCCTATTTTTGCATTCAATTGGTTTTCCGAATATAATCCCAGCGTGGCGCTGGAGTCAAATACTCCCTTTTCTTGAGAGGATTGCGGGGATTTATGTTCCCCTGCGACAAGCTTGGGGTGACATCCACAGGGTGAGGTCCATCGGTGACTTCCAGCAACCGGCTTTAAGAGGATATGAAAAAATGATTTCACGGGTGCAGAGCGGGGCGGTGTTGGGAATCGACGGCTACTCGGTCGAGGTGGAGGCCAACCTGGCCCCCTGCGGGGGAGGCAACAGGCTGATCTTTTATATTGTGGTCCGCAGTTGTTGAACTTAAAGCGGAGATCGACCTATGGCCTCCAAGTGTAACCTGGCATGGGAATTTCCGGCACGTCGGTTGTGGGTCCTATTTACCCATTCATGGAAATTACGGCTGATACCCCCTCGACCGGGCCGCTAAAAAATGTGAGCACTCATGAGCCGCATCGCAACGAAGTGTCCGGAGCGGGAGTTCGAGAAGAAAATCTTTACGGGTACTTCAGAAATAAAGGCGTCCCCTAATGAATAAAACCCCGGGATGATTTTTTGACATAATAGACCTGATAGATTAGTATTTTTTTTCGCTCCGGTCTTATGATACTGTTGGAGTACATGTGCGTTTGATGGAAGGAAGCCGGGGCCGGGCCTCAAACCCTTAATCAAGAATACTCCGTTTCACCTTCAGTTGCGGGATGATGAACCAGGAATTTATCAGGAGTGGATCATGAATCATTTGAAAGTATTATGTTCCTCAATCGTTTTGGCGGGACTGGTGTTGTGGTTGCCGGATATGGCCCTGGCCGATCCAGCTGAAGAACCCCTCTGCGGTGGCATCGCTGATTTGGACAAGCTGAATTTGTGCCGGGCTTTTGAAATCGACAAGGCCAAAACAGAAGAGCAAAAAAAGAACCGTTATCGAAACAAGAACCACAGCACTTACTACTGCTCATTAATCAAGAGCCGCGACATACAAACCTATTGTTTCGCGGTGACCGGTAACAACAAGTCGCAATGCGGATTGATCATCGACGCAAAGATGGAGAAAGATTGTAACGAGAAAGTTAAATAACGTTTTTCATTTCTCGCGCCAGCCGATTATCCCGCGGCTCTGGGTCTAGATTTACTTTCCAATGATGTCGACTTTTTTGAGCCCGCATTTTTTTTTGGTCTCCCGCGGCCAGGAAAAACTTTCTTGATCCAAAACCGCTGAAAATCCCACAACTCGATAGGCCCGGCTAACACACTGTGTTATAATGGTTTAAGATTCAGGGGCATCGCCAATCTGTTTTTTGGTTTACATCCTGATCAAATTCAGAATAATGGATGGAGTTTTGCGCCAAGCACTTCAACCAAAAAATGGAAAAACCTGATTTTCATCCCTTTGGAAGACAGAAATTAAAATGGAATCTTTGGACTACCTTCAGATCCGGGCTTACTGCAAGGAAGCGCAGGAAATTGCCGATGAGTACGGCGTGGAAGACGCCTTGTCCTATCTGATCGGAGAAAAGTTCAGTCCGTTGCTTTCTGCCCTAAAAAAAGCAGAGGCCAAGGTGAAGTATCTATACAGTCAGGACGATATCCATTGGGATGATAATCCCTTGAATGAAGGCGACGTGGTATTGAGAACTGACTATTCCATGGCCATTGCAGCTCATTACCAAAAATCTCTGGAAACCCTTAAAGATTTGAAGCATCTGCGGGATGACTTTGTAGGTGAGATGAAGGAAGCTTTTGAGATTTCCGACATCAAGGGCTTTTTGGAATCTTACCCCTCGCTTGGCCCTCAAACTCCACAGCAGGCGTACCCGGACGACCTCATCGATAGCGCGCCGGGTGAAATGGTGGTGGAGGATATTTTTTCGGAAATCGACGACCTTTTCATGGTGGAAGAATTTAAAAAGCTATTTCAATAGCCGGGCCAAAAACCCTGTCCCCGCCTGCTGGCGGCGCATCGACCAACCACAACCCAGCCCAACGAGTTCCCCATGAAAAAACCCAGCCAACGCACGCGCTTGATTTTGGGATTCCTCATCCTGTGTACCATGACCGTGGGAATTCTGTTCACCGGACCGGAATTCAATTTTGCCTTGCAGGTCGTGCTGGCTTCCCTGATGCTGTTCTTTCTATTCTGGCTGATCACCGACTAGCTCCCCCGCGACCGGCACTACCGAAGGAAGATGGAACTCCGGCAATTCCTAAAAAATCCCACCGATGTTTTTCATGCAAGCCGTAACAACGAACGTGCAAGGCCCGTATCTTCCCTATTTTGAAAAAAGCGCTTCCCATGACTTTAAGGGTATCAATTCTTCTCCAGGTTTTCACGGATGCTGTTGGCAAGGCGATTGAAGTCCGAGGGATCTTTCGCCTCACTCTCCGCTAGCCGGTACACGCGCTCAGCCCATGCCTTGTTGCCTAATTCCCGGCATAAACTCTCGGCCAACCAGCGGAAGTCGTAAAAACTTCGCGCCCGGGTTTCCGCTTCCTGATATAACTTTTTAGCCCACGCCATGTCGCCGGATTTTTCACACAAACTATCGGCCAAATCACGAAACTCAAAACTTTGCTCCGCCTTGCCTTCCCCACATTGGTATAACTTCCCGGCCCATTTCTTATCGCCAAAATTTTTACCAATACTATCGGCCAGGGCACAGAAGTCGCCGCTGTCTCGAGCTTTGCTTGCCGCTTGCCGGTACACGCGCCCGGCCCAGTCCCGGTCACCCAGTTTCAGGCACAGGCTCTCGGCCAGGCTTTGCAGGTCACTGCAATCTTTAGCCTCAGCCTCCGCTTTCTTATAAACCTTTTCAGCCCAATCTCTGTCACCCAGGTTCCCGCTCAGGTGGTCGGCCAATTCAAAGAAGTCCGAACAATCCTGCGCCGCACTCTCCGCCTTCCGGTAAATTTCCCTGGCCCATTCCTCATCGTGAAGTTGATCTTGCACACTGTCGGCAAGGTCGCACAATTCACGAATACTGTCCGCCCCGGCCTCGGCCTGCTGGTATAACTTTTCAGCCCATTCTTTATCCCTCAGATTTTCGCACAGGCTGTACGCCAGCCAATTGAAATCCAGGCTGTCTTCCGTCTTGGCCTCGGCTTTCTTATAAACTTCCCGGGCCCATTCCCGATCACCCAGGTTTTCGCAAAGGCTACACGCCAGCCAATTAAAATCCAGACAGTCTTCCGCCCGATCCTCAGCTTTCTGGTACACCTGCCGCGCCCACTCCTTATCTCCCGCGTCCGCCAAATCATCCGCAACCATTTTTAAATCACAGGCGTCCTTCGCTTTCGCCTCAGCGTTCTTAAATTTTCTAATCAGGATTTCATCATTGCTTTCCGGCCCGCTCTCAGCTTCATTCAGCTCGTTGCCTTCACCCTTCGCCAGGGTGGTTTTCTTATCCGGCTGGCGCTCATCGTCACCCACGGCCACGCGAAAATATGCCAGATAATGGATTGGATCGCCTGAATAGATAAAACCTTTTTCGTATTTTGATTTGGGAAGATCCCCACGGTCTTGCAGAAACCCGGACTCTCGGTCTCTATTTTGCAACAAGGGTTCGGCATTTAAATATTCGAGCATCTCCCCGGCATAAGGGGCGCTGTCGGTAGCCAAGCTGACGCAACCCGCTGGCACCAGTTTCTGCGCGGCCAACTTTACAAACTCAGGGTTGATCAATCTGCGTTTTTTATGTCTTTTTTGCGGCCAGGGATCAGGGAAATTTATATAGATCGCGTCCAACCCGGCGTCCTTAAAAAGCAGTGGCATTTTCTTCCTGACATCGCCGTACACCACGCGAACATTTTTCAAATTTAGATTCTTAATCCGGTCCAGCAGTTTTTGGATGCCCTTTTGCGGGAAGTAAAAATCCATTCCAATAAAATTGCTTTCCGGTTGCCTGACCGCCATCTCAATTAAAAACTCTCCCGCGCCAAAACCAATTTCAACCTTGAGGGGATGGTCGTTGCCAAATTCAGCCTGCCAGTCCGGTCGCTCATCCGTTTCAAGCAAGCAAAATTCTTCCTCCGCTGTTTTGGCGAAAGTCTTCAAGGGTTTGGCAGGCAGTAAGCTCATTTATTAGTTTCAGCGAAAATAGATATTCTGCAGAGTGAGATCACATTTTTAAATTTTACTATACATTAAAATATTTAAACCAATGAGTACCTTTACATTTTTAATACTTCATGAAAATAATTTGACCCTTTCAGTGAAGCCACGCAATAATGAGGCGCCAAGTGAAGCATCTTGACTGCTTCTCAATCAACGAAACGACTCTGGTCTGTCAGCCATGGGAATAATCATGATTATTGAAAGTGAGTGCGTGGTGGCCTTCAATTTTACCGTGAAGGATGAGGAAGAAAACGTGTTGGAGTCCTCCCCTCCCGGTAAGCCGCTGGTTTACCTGCAAGGTGCGGGGAACCTTGTGTTGGGGCTGGAGAAAGGACTCAAAGGCATGAAGGTGGGCGATAAGAAAACCATCATCGTGTACCCGGAAGAAGGCTATGGCGACGTCGACCCATCATTGAAACTGAAAACCAGCAAGTCGCAGTTTCCGCCGGAAATTAAAATTGAAAAGGACCGGGTATTGGAGCGCGACGAAAAGGGAGAGAAAAAACGGTTTCGGATCGTCTACGTGGACGGCGACACCGTTTTTATGGATGGCAACCACCCCATGGCCGGCAAAACCCTGCACTACAACGTGGATATCGTCAGCATCCGCCCCGCCACAGAAGAAGAATTGGAAAAAGGCCAACCCAACCTGTAACTCACTTGATTCCTAGAGGATTTTTTAAAAGACAGTTACGGTTCGGCAGGCAGTAAACTCATGCTTTATTTTCAGGAGTGAAGGTCAATGCAACCGTCCAAAGAACATTGCTCGGGCATTTTCAGACAATTCCATATTCTTTTCAAGATTGTAATTCAAAGTGGCGAGAACCCGGGCCCTAGGTGAAGTGACCGGCGTCACCCGATGCAGAGTGTCGCGCCCGGAAAAGAGAACCAGAGTGCCTTCCCCGACCTGTAACTCCTCCACCGGATGTTGGTTTTGCAAAACAGCGCCGATGAGTTGAACATCGACCGTATTCTTTGCCGCCTGGCGGCCGCCAACAACGTATTGAAATTTTCCGCCCGATGCCGGCGACTGAATCATCAGGGTGATGGCAAACGACGCGTTATCAAAATGCCAGCCCAACTGTTGCGTTTCTTCGTAATAATTGTAGTTGATGGACGATAAGGTGTCGACGTAAGGGTGGATTTTTTCCAGGGACAATACCGACTGGGCGAAACTTTGAAAAATCTGGGAATTATAAATGGTTCTTAAATGAGAACCGGGTGGGATCAAGTCGTGCGGCACACACCCCTTGTCACTGACTACTTCAACATTGCAGGGGTGGTCATCGTCTAATCGTGTATTTTTTTCGGTGAGTAAAACGTTATGCTTCCGCGAACAATAAAATATTTTCTCATGTAAAGACTGGGCTTCGCTCTGCAGTTCAGCCAA
The DNA here is from genome assembly GCA_004357435.1 of Nitrospina sp. Lineage (GTDB taxonomy): Bacteria > Nitrospinota > Nitrospinia > Nitrospinales > Nitrospinaceae > SMVS01. Next base: position 5,612 of record SMVS01000035.1, read on the forward strand.
AGCCGCTTTCGTCAAAAAGTTGTTCAGAACAAGGATGGATGTTTTTTTCAGCTCGCCCCTGCAACGCGCGGCATAAGATTCATCATCAATCGGGTGGCGTTCCACATCAATAATTTCCCGCAAAGGTTTCATTGGCTCTGCCCTATCAAAGATGGTTTTGACCTAAAGGGTAGCAACCGGCCAAAGCGGACATTCGGCTAAGGAAAGTGAAAGTATCTCTTGGCTTTTAACCGGATGGGTCCACTTTTAGCTGACGCCAAACAGTATTCGTATCAACAATCAGGTTCCGCAGAACGTCTTATAGGGTATGTCCGTTGCCGGTGCCGGCGCGGCATAGGCTTCGTTTCCGGCGACCTCGTCGAATGGATGGCTCAAAACGGTTAGCAATTTCGAGAATGGCTTCATG
>SMVS01000036.1 GCA_004357435.1 Nitrospina sp.
CGCAATTTTGACGGCAAGCCCGATCTATTTCAGACCCGTTGAGCGGGTCAATCGGATTGCCTTTTTTTGAAATAGTCCTCGAACAGCGGGAAGGAGTCACGCCAGGTAAAATTGAAGGCATAGATTTGTTCAAACTGGTCGAGCACGAACTGGCCCCGCAAGTCGACCGAGATGGTGACCTTATCCGCCACCTCCCACGTTTTATTCACGCCCACTTCCCAGAATTCTGAAGCCTTGTAAATCGGGTCGCCCTTGGCCAGCGGAATCCCCGGCTGGAGAATGTCGCCGCGCGCTGAATTAAAATTTTGGCTCCCGCCGTCCCAATTCAAATAATAAAAATGGGTGTCCCAAAGGGTGGCGAAGGCCCGGACCGCCAGACCCTCCTCATCCACGAGGGGCCGGGCCGGGGGGTCGTCCTGATTGTAAAGATGGTGGACGGTGAAGCCGATTTCATCCAGGAAGCTCAGCGCGCCGCCGGTCTTGTGGTGGCGGTAGGTGTAGCCGGCGCCCGCCCCCAGGCTGAGGTTGTTGAACACGCCCGGCCCGCTGTTTTTTTGTCCGCCGCGATGCACCCAGTAAATTTGTCCTTCGAGCATGAACCCCCAGGCCTCGAGCCGCGTGACATTGCCCAGCGAAAACTTTTCCCGGCGATGAGTGGTTTCTCTTTCCTCCCAGTCAATCCAGAGATCCTGCTTAAGAAAACGCGTGTTTCCTTTGATTTGGAAACCCTGTTCGATGGGGTCAGTGTAACGCAGGGTGTCATCAAAAAAAGCGTCGTGTAGGGCATGGTTGCGGTCAATCGTACCGGCGGTCACTTCCCAGTCCGGCACGAATCCATAACGCAGGGTGATGATGGGGTCGGCGGAAGCCAGTCGGTCGTCCTCACCGAAAGGCAGATCGAGCAAGGCTCCCACCTCCACCCGCACGCCCTCCACCAGGTCGTAGCGGAAAAATATTCTGGAAAGGTTGCCGGTGAGAGTGAACCCTTCATCAATGGATTCGATTTGAGTGTGCTCGACGTTATAAAAGTAGGTCTGGTTTTCGATCACCAGCGCCAGCGGGCTTTCAGCATGAGCGGGCAGGATCGCTCCCCAAATTAAAAATGCCGTGAGCAGTGTCTTTATCAATGGAGGTATAAGTTTCAGGTGACTTAGGGAAAAAAGAAACACCTTAACAATTAATGCGGGAAAAATAAACGGGTGGGTGTCGAGTGGCAGGCGAACCGCTCCGCCAGGCAAGGAAAAGCATACTCTCCAGCGCGGCAATAAGTTTTTAACTCATTGAATCCAATGAGTATATTTTAATATTACCAAATTGTCAATGCTTATTTGGGCGAACCCCGAGCCGGTAGCGAAGGCGGGTGGATGAGTCGTATAATGGCGCTCAGGAGCGGAAAAAACAAAACCCCCCGGACCGAATAGTCCAGGGGGTTCGTTATTTTCCAGAGGGGGAAGGCTTACATGCCGCCCATACCTCCCATGCCACCCATACCGCCCATGCCGCCGCCGCCACCACCGTGGGAGTGTTCTTCCTTATCGTCCGGTAAATCGGCGATCATCGCATCGGTGGTGAGAAGCAGTGAAGAAATGCTGGCCGCGTTTTGCAATGCGGTCCGCGTGACCTTGGCCGGATCGATGATGCCGGCTTTGATCAAGTCCACGTATTCGCCGGTGCGGGCATCGTACCCGAAAGCGCCTTTGAGCGTTTTGACTTTCTCCACGACCACGGTGCCTTCCTCGCCAGCGTTGGCGGCAATCTGTCGGATCGGCTCTTCCAGTGAACGCCGGATGATTTTCACGCCCAGTTTGAAGTCGTGGTTGCCTCTAAGCTTATCGAGGCTGTCCAGACATCGCAGGTAGGCCACGCCGCCGCCGGCGACAATGCCTTCCTCAACGGCGGCCCGAGTGGCGTGCAGTGCGTCTTCCACGCGGGCTTTCTTTTCCTTCATTTCCGTTTCGGTAGCCGCGCCGACTTTAATGATAGCGACCCCGCCGACCAGCTTGGCCAGACGCTCCTGCAGTTTCTCGCGGTCGTAATCGGAAGTGGTTTCTTCGATCTGGTTGCGGATCTGTTTGACCCGGCCCTGAATCTCGGAAGGCTTGCCTTTGCCGTCAACCACGATGGTGTTTTCCTTGTCGATGGTGATGTTCTTGGCACGTCCCAAGTCGTCGATCGTGATGTTTTCCAGTTTCACGCCGATGTCATCGGTGATGACCTGGCCGCCGGTCAGGATGGCGAGGTCATTCAGCATGTCTTTCCGGCGATCGCCGAAGCCCGGAGCTTTCACTGCCGCCACGTTCAAGGTGCCACGCAGTTTGTTGACCACCAGGGTGGCCAGCGCTTCGCCTTCAATGTCCTCAGCAATGATCAAGAGAGGTTTGCCGCCCTTGGCAATTTTCTCGAGAATCGGCAGGAGGTCTTTCATGTTGGCGATTTTTTTCTCGTGCAGGAGAATATAAGCATCCTCCAGAACCGTTTCCATGCGCTCGGCATCGGTCACGAAGTAGGGTGACAGGTAACCGCGGTCGAACTGCATGCCTTCCACGATCTCCAAAGACGTATCAATGCTCTTGGCTTCTTCCACTGTGATGACGCCGTCTTTGCCAACCTTGTCCATGGCTTCAGCGATGATGTCGCCGATGGCCGAGTCGTGGTTGGCGGAAATGGTACCGACCTGGGCAATTTCCTTCTTGTCCCGGGTGGGTTTGGACAACTTCTCAATCGCCGGCACGACGGCGTTGACAGCCGCTTCGATGCCGCGTTTGATGTCCATTGGGTTGGCGCCGGCGGTGACGTTCTTCATGCCTTCGCGGAAAATGGCCTGCGCCAGAACCGTCGCCGTGGTGGTGCCGTCACCGGCATTGTCACTGGTTTTGCTGGCCACTTCGTTGACCATCTGCGCGCCCATGTTCTCGAACGGATCTGCCAGTTCGATTTCTTTGGCCACGGTGACGCCATCCTTGGTGATTACGGGGGAACCGAATTTCTTGTCGATGATCACGTTGCGGCCTTTGGGGCCGAGGGTCAGTTTCACCGTGTCCGCCAGCTGGTTCACGCCGGACATGATCTTGTGTCGCGCTTGTTCATCAAAAATAATTTGCTTTGCCATGAAATTTTATCTCCTATTAATTAAAAGAATGCAGGAATGTTCCATCCTGGAATTGGGTTATTTTTCAACAATGCCGAGAACATCGTCTTCCCGCATCAGCAGGTAATCGTCGCCGTCAATTTTGATTTCGGTGCCACCGTACTTGCTGTAGAGAACCTTGTCGCCTACTTTCACGTCGAGCTTGATGCGCTTGCCGTCATCGCCGAGTTTGCCTTCACCAACGGCTTTGACACGGCCGGCAATGGGTTTTTCCTGGGCGGAATCGGGAATGATGATGCCTCCCTTTCTGATATCTTTCTCGCGGATGGGTTGAACCAGAATGCGGTCTTGCAAAGGACGGATCTTCATGCTGAACTCCTTAAATAAAATGATTGACTTTAATGGAACACAATTTAATCTTGTTTATCACTTTCACCCCATGGGACTCTGGACCGGCCCGTTCTGGTTTCGCCGAGCCTTGCAAAGCCCCCTCATGGGGAAGAATGTCCGGTTTTAGAGGAATTTGGGTGTTAGCACTCACCAAGAGAGAGCGCTAATAATGTATAAATAATACCGCAAAATCAGAAAGCAAGGCGCGGACTGAAATTTTTTTATTTTTATTGAAATAGGGTAATTAATGAAAAAACAATCGTCTAAGGTTATTGAGGTGTTTCCAAACCCGCATCCGGAGCGGGATTATGAAATTCACATGGAATGTCCGGAATTCACCTGCTTATGCCCTAAAACCGGGCAACCGGACTTCGCGGAGATCGACATTCTCTACACCCCGGACCGTAAGTGCCTAGAACTAAAATCGTTGAAACTCTATCTATGGTCGTATCGCAACCAGGGCGCGTTCCATGAAGCGGTCACCAACAAAATTCTGGACGATCTGGTGGCCGCCTGCCAACCGCGCTGGATGCAGGTGATGGGCGATTTCAACGTGCGCGGCGGCATCCACACCACCGTGCGCGTCGAATATTCCGCCCCCGCAAAAAAACCAGGCAAGGCCCGGAGCTAATGAGTCAAACTTTGTCCCACGTTCAATGGTAATGGGGCGTGATTCCAGAGGTTAGTGCTTGGAATCCGGCGATTTGCCAGCGGGCAAGGCCCAAATATTCAGGAGAACAAAATATGTTAATGCGGTCCGGCGAATGCCATCATTGCGGCGAATGTTGTGAAACGGTCAATATGACGGTGGTGCGGGATGTCACCCTGCGTCAACATGGCAACCTGGAGGAGTTGACACGCTATCTGGAGTACCGCGGCATCCGTGTCATCGGGGAGGACGTGGCCACCAACCAACTGTATTATTCGATCGATATTCCGTGCCGTCAATTGACCGGAGACCAGCAATGCCGGGTGCACAACACCCCCGAAAAACCGTTGCTCTGCCTGAAGTATCCGTGGGCGCCTGACGATATCAAAAATTGCGGTTATACTTTTAAAGAGCAGACCGTCCTAATTGAGGAAGTTTCATGAGTGACCGCTACACCGACAACGACGACGGCACCCTCACCGACCGGACGACCGGCCTGATGTGGCAGGAAAGTTACGCCTACGCCGAAACCGGCAACTACGTGGACTGGTATGAGGCGCAGGAGTACATCGCCCGGCTCAACGCCAACCAACTGGGGGGACACGCCGACTGGCGTCTGCCCGACAAATTGGAACTGCAAAGCCTGTATGAAATCAGTTATTCGTTTGAGTCGCGTGGCCGCACCTATGTGTTGCACATCGACCCCATATTCGAATTCGGTTACGGCAGTTGCTTCTGGACCTGGCGGTCCCGGTTGTCCGGCGCCCTCGGGTTCATGTACGATGTCGGCGAGATGAACTGGTTTCCGAAGGGCAGTGTTTCGGCCACCATCCGCGCGGTGCGGTCGAACATGAATCCGTTTAAACTGCTTCTGCCTTATGAAAAAAACACTCAAAAGTAAACGACCGAAAAAAACTCAAGGCCCGACGGTGGAGAGCATCCGCAGGGAAAAAGCCAAGGCGCGCGAGTTGCGGCAGACCCGGTGGTGGCAGAATCAACTGAGCGCGGGCGTGTGTCATTACTGCGGCAAGACATTTTCTGCGCAGGAGTTGACGCTCGACCATATCGTGCCGGTGGCGCGCGGCGGCAAAAGCACGCGGGGCAACGTGGTGCCGGCCTGCAAACCCTGTAACTCGGAAAAAAAATATTACACCCCGGCGGAACTCATCCTGCGCGACAAGATGAACTCCAATATTCAATTTTAAAATCGGAAAGGAGTGGGCGCATGGGAAGCGACAAAATGTTGAAGATCATGGGATTCGGAACGCTGGCGATCGTCGTTCTCGGTATCTTTCTCATCCTGTTTAAGACGTGAAGAAAACTTGGCCGGATTCCAGGATAGGAAAATATTGTCACCCTGAGCCTGTCGAAGGGTGACGGAACGTAGGCGTGACTGAAATGGGGCTATGCTTCGACAAGCTCAGCATGACACACCTTTCAGAGACGGCAAATATATATGCCAAGCGATTATTGAACGCCAGTGGAGCGGAGACCTATCTGCATCCAACCGCAGGTTGGTCAGGAGGGGATGTCCATGTCTTTGCCAGGAGCCTGGATGCGCGGCCGGTCTTTATCCATCAGTGCCTGGTAACGCGGATCGACATCGCCTTCGTCCTTCTCCACCACCCGTTTGCTGATTTTGGTATCGCAAATCAGAATAACGTGATGGCCCAGTTTGCTTCTGATGGGCTCGGGAATCACAAACTTCTCGCATTGCAGGATGGCGTCGCGTAATTCGCGCGTTAAAACTCCTTCCTGCTCCGGCTTGTCGGCATAAATCCAATCCAGATCCCCGCCCGCCAGACGGGTGGGGCAAGCGCTGTACTTTTTGGCGAACTTGGAAAAAAATTTCTCGAACTTCTCCCGGTCCTGAATTTCCTTGTCCGGGTTGTCCATCGGTTGATCGGCCAGCTCTTTTTGGTAATCCAGCAGGGTTTGCCGCAGGAGGTCGGCCGAATTCCTAGCCGATAGCAGGATATGGCGCACGCGGTGCTCCAGGGCTTTGGAAGTATCGATTTTAACTTTTTTAGCCTTGAAAATCTTACGGGGCTTGATCACCGGGCGCTTCGGTTTTTCCGCGTCCGGTTTTTCGGGTACTTTCGGTTCGGGAGCGGTCTTGTCCCGTTGGTAAATTGTTTTTTCCGGTTCTTGCGGTTGTTGTTGGTCTGCCATGTTCCTTATTCCTTCCCAGCGGGAGGTTTGCGGATGCCTTATTTTAATATAGACGCGGGCAGTAAAGCAATGTCATTCGCCAGCGTGAAGGCTGGACTCAAAAGGGTCGCACTCTGCATGGGCCCAACAACTGTTGGCGATAATACCAAGCGTGAGCCCTCTACCTCCTTTTCTACTTTTTTTCTCTGCGTCCTCTGTGCCCTCTGTGGTGAATGTATCTTGTGATCCTGTCAAAAATAAACCGCCTTTTTTCAGAAGCCAAGCGATTCGAGGTGGTCGAGCACGGCGCCTTCGGCGTTGCTCCCGATAACCTGGTCGGCGGCTTGCAGGACTTCCGGCAGGGCGTTGGCCACGGCGAGAGATTGGCCAGCGACTTCAAACATTTCCAGGTCGTTCAGGTAGTCGCCGAACACCACCACGTGGGATAAAGGCGTGCGCAGGTGGCGCGCCAGTTTTTTCATCATGCTTCCCTTGTTCGCTTCCCGGTGGAACATCTGCAACCAACTGTACCCCGGCATGGAAATATCATCCGCAAAGTACAAATTTAAATGTTCCGCGTGCTGGTCATGCAGAGTGCGGTACACCGGTTCCAGCGCTTTATGGGTGTCGATCAATAACAACCCGGCCACCAACTGGTCTGCCGAAAACTCGTATTGCTCGACATAGCGGAGCCGATTGTCGCCTTCCAGGCTGTTCAAATAATTTCTCGCGCCGGCATTTGAGGTTCTCCGATACAAAACCTGATGGCCGCCGCCAAAGGTATACACGAAAGGATCAATATCCGCCTGGGCCGAAACCTGCAGGGTGCTGTCGATTATTTCGCGTGGGATGAAGCTCGACAAATGCAGGTTTTCCCCGGTATCGAAATGGGTGAGGTAAACGCCGTTGAACAGAATCACCGGCAGGTTGAAGCGCACCCCGCGCAGGATGGGATGGACCGAATCATAATTGCGCGCGGTGGCGATGGTGAATTTCAGGCCGCGGTCGATCATCCGGTTGAGGCGGTCTACGGAAGCCTGCGGAAACCGGCTACCCGGCTCCAGCAGGGTGCCGTCCAGATCGGATATGTATAAGCATTCTTTAGGGTCGGGCGTCATGAAATCTTGTAAAATGGTGTAAGGCAATCTCGTAATGGGAGACTAACCTCAATACTTTGGCAACCCTTCCGTCCACGAAAGAGGTTTTCATGTTTATGAGTGCAAGCAGGAAACGGTCAATGAATTTTAAATCAAAAACTATTTTCCAGGGAATCTTAATAATAATGATCACCCTGGTTTTGAACGGCACCCCAGCGGCGGCGCAGGCCTTCGATTTTTCCGGCTGGGACGCTTTATTGAAAAAGCACGTCCGGCCCACCACTCTGGAAGGCGTCCGTTTGAACGCGCTCGATTATGCCAGAGTGCGCACCGATCCCGAATTTAAAAAAATTGTCAGCGCGCTGAAATCGTTTCCCCCAGCCCGGTTAAAAACCCGCAACCAAAAACTGGCGTTCTGGATCAACGTCTACAATATCATGGCCGTCAAAATGGTGCTCGATCATTATCCCGTGAAAGGCATCAAGGACGCGGGCAGTTTGTTTCAGTCCGTCTGGGAACAACCGGCCGGCCAGGTGGGCGGTAAAAAAATCAGCCTGAATGACATCGAGCATAAAATTTTGCGCAAGATGGATGAGCCGCGGATGCATGTGGCCATCGTGTGCGCTTCGGTGAGTTGCCCCGACCTGCGGCGGGAAGCCTATCGGGCGGAAACCCTGGACGTGCAGTTGACCGACCAGACGCAACGGTTTCTGCAGAACTGGGGCAAGGGCATGCGCCTTGATTCAGAAGAAAATCGGTTGTACCTGTCGAAGATATTCAGCTGGTTTGAGGGCGACTTTGAAACGCAGGGCGGCGTTTTGGAATTCATCACGACCTACGCCCCGGCCTCAATACAGAAGGATTTGAAACGCGGAAAACTCAAAATTTCCTACCTCGATTACAACTGGAACCTGAACACCCTTTAGTCGATTTAAAGATAAGCAGGAGGGAGGAAAAGGGCCGGCGGGGGGGCCGAACCCTTTTCCTCCGGGTGCAACCCGATCAATCGGCGTGTTTGCGCAGAAAGGTCGGGATATCGAAATTGGAGGCGTTGGTCAGGGAATCGGGCGATTCCTTCCGAATCGTCGCCGCCAGTTGCCGCAAGCCGCCTTTTTGCGCGGGTGGCATTTGTTGTAAATGGTTGTGAACGGGATCGCCACCCACCACCTTTTTCAGCGGCAGGGTCATTTCCTGCTCCCGGCTGATCTCTTCCCGCGGAGTGGCGTAGGTCATCCTAACTTCATCGGCCTGGTCGAACCCGGTAGCGATGACGGTCACCCGCATGTCATCTCCCATGGTTTTATCGATGACCGCTCCAAAAATGATGTTGGCATCCTCGTGCGCGTTTTTCTGGATCAACATGGCCGCCTCGTTGACGTCATACAGCGTGAGGTCTTCGCCGCCGGTGATGTTGATGAGGATGCCGCGCGCGCCGTCCACCGTCGCCTCGTCGAGCAGGGGACTGGTGATGGCTTTTTGCGCGGCTTCGACCGCGCGGTTTTCGCCGGAGGCCGTGCCGCCGCCCATGAGCGCTTTGCCCATGCCGCCCATGATGGTCCGGACATCCGCGAAATCGAGGTTGATCAGTCCCGGAATGACGATCAAATCGGAAATACTGCTCACCGCCTGTTGCAGGATTTCATCGACCTCGGCGAACGCGCCGGTCAGCGACGTTTGTTTGCCGATGAAGCTGAGCAGTTTCTGATTGGGAATGACGATCAGGGTATCGACCGATTCCTTCAAAATCTGGATACCTTCCTCGGCGTTTTTCTGGCGTCCCCGGCCTTCGAACATAAAAGGTTTGGTGACCACGCCGACCGTGAGGGCTCCGATTTCCCGTGCGATATCGGCGATGATGGGAGCGCCGCCGGTGCCGGTGCCGCCGCCCATGCCGGCGGTGATGAACACCATGTCGGCCCCTTCCAGACTGGCGCGAATCTGGGCACGGCTTTCTTCCGCCGCTTTTTTACCCATCGCCGGATTCGCGCCGGCGCCCAGTCCTTGCGTCAAGTTTTCGCCCAACTGGATTTTATGGGTGCAGGGGGAAGCTTGCAGAGCCTGCATGTCGGTGTTGGCGACCACAAACTCCACTCCCTGGAGCCCCGATTGGACCATGGCATTGACGGCGTTGGACCCGCCGCCGCCGACCCCGACCACCTTGAGGCAGGCCGAGTACTCGTGCTTGGGTTCAAATTCGATCAAACTCATTTGTATCCTCCTTAACGTTTAAAAAAAGTCTTCCGCCCAGCCCTTCATGCGGCTGAAAATTTTGTTAAATAAATTCCGTCCCTGAAGCTCCAGGGTCTTGCCTTCTTTAAAACTTCGTTCACCGTAATGAATCAACCCGGTCGCCGTGGCGTAGATGGGATTGTTGACGACATCCATCAAACCGCCCAGGCCGCAGGGGGTGCCGATGCGAACCGGCGCTTGAAATACTTCCTCCGCCAAATCCGCCATGCCCTCCAGGCAGGCGGTGCCGCCACTGAGAACGATGCCCGATGAAATAAAATCCTGATAGCCGGATTTTTCAATTTCCTGGTGCAGGAGTTCGAACAATTCGCGGGTCCGTGCCTCAATGATTTCGCTCAGGATTTGAAGCGATATCTTGAGGGTGGAGCGGCCGCCGACACTCGACACTTCAATGGTGTGATCTTCGACGATCAATCCCGAATAGGCGCACCCGTAGGCGTGTTTGATTTTCTCGGCTTCCGAATTTGGAGTGCGCAACCCGATGGCGATGTCGTTGGTGATCTGGGCACCGGCGATGGCCAGCACCGACGTGTGTTTGATGGCGCCCTGATAAAAAATGGCCAGATCGGAAGTGCCGCCGCCCATGTCGATCAGCGCCACGCCCAGCTCTTTTTCATCATTGGAAAGCACCGACTCGCTGGAAGCGAGTTGTTCGAGCACAATATCCTGCACGCCCAGCCCGGCCTTGTTGACGCATTTGACGATGTTCTGCGCCGAGGTGACCGCCGCCGTAACGATATGCACTTTGGCTTCCAGCCGCACTCCCGCCATGCCCAGCGGGGTGTGGATACCGTCCTGATTGTCCACGATGTATTCCTGCGGCAGAACGTGAATCACCTCGCGATCGAGTGGTATGGCGATGGCCTTGGCCGCTTCGATGACCCGCTCCACATCGTGCGGATTGATCTCCTTGCCTTTGACGGCGATGATGCCGTGGCTGTTCAAACTTTTGATATGGCCGCCGGCGATGCCGACGAACACCGATTCGATTTCCGTTCCCGCCATCAACTCGGCCTCTTCCACAGCGCTTTTGATGGATTCCACGGTTCCGTCGATGTTCACCACCACGCCCTTGCGCAATCCACGGGAAGGCGACTGCCCCAGCCCGATGATTTCAATTTCGCCATGCGGTGAAACTTCGGCGATGACGCAACAAATTTTTGTGGTGCCGATATCCAATCCGACAATGTAATTATTTTTTCTAGACATGACAGCTCCCCCTCCTGGGTGGGTCGATAAAAAATTTCAGCATTACATTCTCTTTTCTATGGGTTTGATGATGACTTTATTCTTGAATGACAGATCAATGTATTGCGTTCGATAAATTTCCGGATCGCGGGTGCTCAAAACAATTTTAAAATTATTGATGCCCTCCTGAATATGGCCATTCGCCAGACGCACCTGGATTTTCTTTTCACGCGTGGTGAAAATCAATTGGGATTTTCCGGACACATGCAGAGCGTCTATCGGGTCGTCCTTGAAATAAGGCAATCGATTCAAAAAGTGCATGGCCTTCAGGCCGGGCAGAAGGCCGTCCACCTGGAACTCGTGCCCCAGCTCGGCGGACTCCGAACGAATGCCCGTGATCAAAGGCAGGTGGTCGTGCGTTCCTGCGTCGGGCGCAATCAGCACGCCGTAGCGGTCCATCAGGTAGGTTCGGTTGAGTTTGATCCGGGCGTAAGGGGTGCGTTCCTGCAACCGGATATGAAGGGTTTGCGGTAATTTTCTCATCACCGAAACTCCGGCGATCCACGGATTTTCTTTAATTCTTTCAGTGATGGCTTTCATATCCACCTTGAATATATTTTCCCCCTCGATAGCGGATGACCATTGGTTCAAGACGGCGTTGCCCAGGACGGATTGTCCCTGGAAGACCACTCGCGACACCGCAAACTGCGGTGAGGTGGTCAGGAACCGGTGGGTGTGAAATCCGCCGTACACTAGAATGGCCAACAGGATAAGTTTGGCCGTAAGATCGAGGCCGGTGACCAAGCGGGTTCTGAAATTCACTTTCAGGTTTAGCTTTTTCTGGCCCTTCAACACCTGGTTGTTTTTGCCTTTGGGATTCCGGAACAGTTTGGCCCCGGAATATGAAGCGCGTTTTGTGAGGGTGGTGCTCATGAGTGCCTTTTAATTAAAGGGGTGGTCGAGTAGCGCCGTTTTTAATATTGCCAGTACCAGTTCGTCAAATTCCATGCCCGCCTGTTTGGCCGCCATGGGCAGGAGGCTGGTGGGCGTCATCCCCGGAATGGTATTCATTTCCAAAACGTAGGGCACGCCGTCGGCGCTGAGTATCACGTCGACCCGCGGAAAACCGCGGCCTTTCAGCGCCCGTGTGACCTGCACCGCCACCGCGCGGCAGGTCTCCTTCTCCCCTTCGCTCAAATCGGCGGGGCAAATGTATTCGGTTTTGCCAACGGTGTATTTTGATTCGTAATCATAAAACCCGGATTTGGGTCGGACCTCGACGATGGGCAAAGGCTGGCCGCTGTTCATGCCGATGGCCAGAAGTTTGCCGTCGATGAATTGTTCGACGAGGATTTCATTTGAATAACGGCGGGCCAAATCCAGCGCCGCCGGCCATTCGTTTTTGTTTTTGACGATGCTGATGCCCAGGCTGGACCCCTGGTCTGCGGGTTTGACCACGACCGGGAGCTGGAGTGGGCTTGCGGGCTGATCCCGGTCGGTCAACACGCGGTAGGGAGCCGTCGGGATGCCTTCGTGATTGAAAATCATTTTGGACGTGACCTTGTTGTAGGCGATGGCGCTTCCCAGCACGCCGGACCCGGTGAAGGGAATCCCGGCGGTTTCGAGGAGTCCCTGAATTGTGCCGTCCTCACCGCAGGTGCCATGCAGGCCGATGAACGCCAGGTCGATTTTTTCTTTTTGTAAAGTCATGGCAATATTCCGATCGACATCGATCATCACGCTGTTCAACCCTTTTCGTTGCAGGGCCGCGTGGATTTCTTTACCGGTAGTCAGCGATATGTCCCGTTCCGCCGAGAGCCCACCCATCAAGACCCCGATGGTTTTATTTTCAAATCGCTCCAAAACCCGCCTCAGTAAAAATTATGAAGAAGGTCCGCCCCCAGCCTATGGCCGTAGGCCGGGGACAAAGGAAGGAGGGGTACCTTTGCATACGGACCAAACTTCATCATTGTGTTGGGGCGTCCCTCACTAGCGCCCGATTTGTTACCAGTCGCCCGCGATGACGACCTCGGTTTCCAAAGACACGCCGGTTTTCTCGCGCACCACCTTTTGAATATGCCGGATCAAATCCAGAACATCCGCCGCCTGGGCTTCGCCCTTGTTGACGATAAAGTTGGCGTGCTTGATGGAAATACCGGCGTCTCCGATGGCGAATCCTTTCAGTCCCGCCGCCTCGATAAGACGGCCCGCCTTGTCGCCTTCCGGGTTTTTAAATACCGATCCGGAATTGGGTAGCGATAGCGGTTGCGTGTTGCGTCGGCGGCTCAAGTGCCGGTCGATTTTGTTCTGAATTTCGATGGCATCCGCTTTTTTCAATTCCAACTCCACTGACACCACTATCCCGCCGCCATCGGGGAACAGGGTTTTTCGGTAGCGGAAAATCAAGTCTTTCTTTTTGATGACTTCCACTTCTCCCTGGAAATTAACGCGGGTGACCGTGCGAATGGCCTGGCAGATTTCAGTGCCCTCCGCGCCGGCGTTCATGATGACTGCGCCGCCCAGCGAACCGGGGATGCCCACCAGATCCTCAACGCCGGTCAGGGAATAACGCGCCAGGTACTTGACCAGGTACGACATTTTGACGCCCGCGCCGACCTGGACCACGGCTTTCTCCTCGCCTTCCGCCGTGCGCCAGAACAAGGGCGTTTGAATGGATTTGAAATTTTCCTTGAGAGCCAGGACGATGCCGCGAAACCCGCGATCGCTGACCAGCAGATTGGTGCCTTCGCCCAGGATGAACAGCGGCGTCTCTCCCAGGTGCTGATAGATGGTTTTGATATCTTCGATGTCCTTGGCAATGATGAACAGGTCGGCGGGACCGCCCACGCGCAGTGAAGTGTGTTTGGACATCGGTTCGTTCTGCCGGACTTCCCCACGGATTTTATCCAGCCATTTCATGGAGGCGCTCATAACAGTTCTCTTGTAAAGGGTTCTGCCCAGAACGACTCGGCTGGAGCCCGTTTGGGTTGCCAGGTGCACACTGTGCCTTTGATTGAGATGCGCATACCGGATCAATCGGATTTTCCAGGATTCGTTCAACATTTAACGGGTTTCCTTTCCAGGGTTCCCTTTGCGGAGCCGCTCGGGGAGATTGGCAAGCAAATCTCGTCCCAGTTCCCAGACGTTCCCGGCGCCCAGCGTGAACAGCACGTCACCGGGTTGCAGGAGGGAGACCAGGGTGTCCAGAGCATCGGACAGGCTTTCAATGCATTCCACATTTTTGTGACCAAAATTTTTAATTCCCTCCGCCAGACTTCCGGCGCTCACGCCTGCGATGGGTTCCTCGCCGGCGGCGAAAATGGCGGTGACGATCAAACAATCGGCGTCGTTGAACGCCGACCAAAACTGTTTCAATAATGCCTGCGTGCGGGAATAACGGTGCGGCTGGAACACCACCACCAAACGGCGGGCCGGCCACACCTCCTTGGCTGTTCGCAGAGTGACCTGCACTTCCACCGGGTGATGGCCATAATCGTCCACCACCGTCAACGCGGGCGTGTCCTGTAATATTTCAAACCGCCGTTGCACGCCGGTGAACCCTTTGAGCGCTTGGGCGATCACCTCAAACGTCAGGTTCAGTTCCATGCCCACCGCCACCGCCGCCAGGGTGTTCAGCACGTTGTGCCTGCCGGGTGCGACGGAGTGAATCTGGCCCAGAGCCTGGCCCTGATAAAACACGTCGAACCAGGTGTCGAGTCCGCGGAAGGTGACGTTGCGGGCCGTGTAGTCCGCCTGGCTCAATAATCCATAGGTGATGTATTTTTTCTCCAGTCGCGGGATGAGCGATTGAATGTTGGTTTCGTCGAGACACAGCACTGCCGTTCCATAAAAAGGAATGTTGTTGAGGAACTGCAAAAACGCTTCTTTCAAATTGTCGAGGGTTCCGTAATGGTCCATGTGTTCTTCGTCGAGCGTGGTGACGACGGCGATGGTCGGCGTGAGTTTCAAAAAAGAACCGTCGCTTTCGTCCGCTTCCACCACCAGGAATTCGCTTTGCCCCATTTTGGCGTTACTGCCGACGCTCTTGAGTTTGCCGCCGATCACCACGGTGGGGTCCAGCTGGCCGCCGCCCAGCACGGTCGCGACCAGGGAGGTGGTTGTGGTTTTGCCATGGGTGCCGGCAATGGCGATGCCGTATTTCATGCGCATCAACTCCGCCAGCATCTCGGCCCGCGGGATGACCGGGATCATCTTTCTCCGGGCGCACAGCACTTCCACGTTGTCGGCTTTGACCGCGCTCGAGGTCACCACCACCTGGCAGTCCTGCACGTTGTCCGCTTCATGCTTGAAGTGGATGCGGGCGCCGATTTTTTCCAGGTGAGCCGTCGCTGGCGAGCGGTTCATGTCCGAACCGGTGACTTCGTATCCCTGGTTGATCAGTACTTCAGCAATGCCGCTCATGCCGGCGCCTCCAATACCTATGAAGTGAATGCGTTTGGTTTTTCCTAAAAACATTCGGTCTCATGACTTCCTGATAATGGTTCAACAACCCGTCAACAATCCACGGGCACATTCATTAAATTCGTGCACAGCCGCCTCACCTTGTCAGTGGCTTCTCGTTGGCCCAACTGATAACTGCACCGATTCATTTTTTCCAACTGCTCCGGGTGCTCTATAAAATTTAAAATCTCAGCGGCCAGGCGTTGGCCGTCAAGGTCGGACTCCAGAATAACTTTGGCCGCCTCGGCTTTTTCCAACGCCCGGGCGTTGTGTTCCTGATGGTTGTGGGACGCGAACGGAAAGGGAATCAGGATCGACGCTTTGCCGATCGCGGTGATTTCCGCTAACGTGGTGGCGCCCGACCGGGAAACGATGAGCGAGGCTTTTTGGTATTGCTCCGCCATGTTGAAAATGAAGGTTCGGACCTCCGCCGAAAAACCCCGGTCGGCGTATGCCTGTTGCATCGCGGCTTCATCTTTTTCGCCGGTCTGGTGGATGATGTGCAGTCGTTCTTTGACCGGGGCCAACGCTTCCAAAGCATCCGCCATGGCCCGGTTGATAGCCTGCGCGCCTTGACTGCCGCCCAGCACCATGACCACGAACTTTCCTTGTTCTACCGGCGGGGGAGCCTCCGCGTTGCAGAATTCTTCGCGGATCATGTTGCCGGTGTGCACCACTTTGTGGCGCGGGAAATATTTGACCGATTCCGGAAAGGTAACCGCCACGGTATCGGCGATTTTTGCCAGCAGGCGGTTGGTGACTCCCGGAATGGAATTTTGCTCGTGAATCAGAACGGGAATGCGGAGCATCCACGCCGACAACACCGCCGGACCGGAAACATAGCCGCCGACGCCCACCACCAGGCGCGGCCGGTTAAACATGAGATACGCCAGGGATTGCATCATTCCGATCGGTAACTTGCACCACGAGATCAATCGGCTCATGCCCTTTTTCCCCAGCAATCCGCCGGAGAAAATGGTTTTGAGCGGCAACCCTTCGCGCGGCAGCACTTTGGACTCGATGCCCCGCTGGGTTCCGATGAACGTGACTTGGATGTCTGGATCGTTTTTCATGATTGCCCGTGCCAGTGCGATCCCGGGATACAGATGTCCGCCCGTACCGCCACCGGCTATGACGACTGATTGCGCCATCTTAAGTTGAACGATGCCGGATCGTGTTCTCCGAAATGTTTAACAAAACTCCCATGCACAACATGCTGACTATGAGAGAG
Source organism: Nitrospina sp. (assembly GCA_004357435.1). GTDB lineage: Bacteria > Nitrospinota > Nitrospinia > Nitrospinales > Nitrospinaceae > SMVS01. The sequence goes on from SMVS01000036.1 coordinate 16,506, forward strand.
GATCCGCCCAGACTGATGAAGGGCAGAGTCAAACCTTTGGTGGGCAACAGGCCCACGGCGACGCCCATGTTGGTCAACGCCTGCACGCCCACCAACAGGGTCAAACCCAGCGCCAGATGGGTTCCAAACAAATCCTTGGCGCGATAAGCGGTGCGGAACCCCCGCCAGACCAGCAGGCTGAACAACAGCACGATGCCCAGGGTTCCGATGAATCCCAGTTCCTCGCCGATGACGGAGAAGATGAAATCGGTGTGCGCTTCCGGCAGGTAAAACAGTTTCTGCCGGCTGTCCCCCAGCCCCAGCCCCCACAGCCCGCCGCGACCGAACGCCAGGAAAGACTGCACCGCTTGAAACCCGGTGTTGGACGGATCGGCCCAGGGATCGAGAAAAGACATGATCCGTCGCGCCCGGTACTCCGTGGTAAAAATGGCGGAGGCCATCAACGGCAAAATGGCCAGCACGGAATACGCCAGGAATTTTTTGCTGACTCCGGCGGCAAAAAACATAATAAACGCGACCAGCGAGATGATCATGGCGGTGCCGAAGTCCGGCTGAAACAGAATCAGGATAAAAAAGATGCCCAGCACTATCAGGTTGGGCAAATAACCATAGGCGAAGTTTTTCAGCTGGTCGGCCCGCTTGACCATGGATTTGGCAATGAAGAGAACGATGGCGAATTTTGCCAGCTCCGAGGGTTGGAAGGAAAACCCACCCACCATCAACCAGCGCCGCGCGCCGCCGACTTCCTTGCTGAGGCTGGGAAACATGACCGCGATCAGGAGTAGAAAGGCCAATAGCATGACCGGGTAGGCCAGGGCCTGCCACTTGTGATAATCGATGTGGCGCGCGATCCATAACGTCAGCGACCCCAGGCACACCCAAAGCAGGTGCCGTTTTAAAAAATAATAGGAGTCCTGATACTCCTCCAGTGCGTACACCGCGCTGGAGCTGAACACCATGACGATTCCTATCAACACCAATGTGGCGAGGATTACCGCCAGCATGGAATCGGAATGGGTCTGTCTGGGTTTTGAATTGCGCACGGGCCACTCTTTCATTTTTCTGTTGGGGGACGACCCCATGGGTTTTCATAACTCGTTCACGGTTGCCTTGAATTGTTCTCCGCGATCCATGTAATCCCGGAACATGTCGAAGCTCGCGCAGGCCGGCGACAGGAGGACCACATCGCCGGGCTCCGCGTGTTGCCAGGCTTGGCGCACGGCGGCCTCCATGGTGCTCGCTTCTTCGTAGCCGAAGGAGCCGTTCAGGATGGCCTGGATTTTTTGGCGGGCTTCACCCAGCAAAATCATGCGCTTCACTTTTTTCTTGAAAAGTTCTTTCAGGACTGAAAAATCGGCGCCCTTGTCCTGGCCGCCCATGATGAGAATGACCGGCCGGTCGAAACTGTTTAATGATTTCTGGACCGCGCCGACGTTGGTCCCCTTGGAGTCGTTGATGAATGCGACGCCTTTGAGGGATCGCACCCACTCCAGCCGGTGCGCCAGAGGAGCGAAGGATTTCAGGGATTCGGCGATGACGGCGGCGTCCACTCCCGCCAAATCCGCGGCGATCACCGCCGCCAGAACATTCTCCACCTGCAATTGCAGGCCGGGCGCCATGGCGGCCACCGGACCGATGAATTTGTCCCGGCCTTCACGCCTGAGAACGATCTGGCCTGCCTGCAAAAAAGCACCCCGGTTCACTTCCTGCTGGCGGCTGAATTGCAACAGCTCAGGTTTTTTATCCTGAGTGATTCGGGAGACCCAGGGATCGTCCCGGTTGCAAATGAGCCAATCAGTTTTGCTTTGATTGACAGCGATTTTTTCCTTGAGAGCGGCGTATCGCTCCATCGTTTTGTGACGGTCCAAGTGGTCTGGGGTCAGGTTGAGGATCAAACTCATCTGCGGATGAAAGCGCACTGCCCCTTCCAGCTGAAAACTGCTCACCTCCAAAATCATGAAGTCTTTGGGCGGCGACGCCACCAGCGAAATGAACGGGGTGCCGATGTTGCCGCCGACTTGCACGTCGAGACCGCCACGCTTCAAAATGGCCCCGATCAGAGACGTGGTGGTGGTTTTCCCATTGGTTCCTGTCACCGCAATGATCGGCGTTTTGCTAAAGCGGTAGGCGAGCTCCAGCTCGCTGATGATTTCCGTGCCTTGCGACCGGGCGTCCGCCAGTGCCGGCGAATGAATATCGACTCCCGGACTCAGCACCACCAGCTCGGCATCGAGCGCAGGTTTTGAAGACTCAAACCGGATGGCGATACCCGATTCCAATTGCGCCGACTGTTCGGTCAGTGCGGCTGACGGTTTTTCGTCGGTGATCGTCACCCGCGCACCATGTTTGCGCAAAAAATTCGCGGTGGCGATGCCGGTGCGCGCCATGCCAATGATCGAAACTTTTTTATCTTTCAGATTCATCATTTATCTCAGTTTCAAGGTGCTCAAGCTGATCATCGCCAGCACCAGCGCGACGATCCAAAACCGCACAATCACCTTGGGTTCTGGCCAGCCCAACTGCTCAAAATGGTGGTGCAGAGGTGCCATTTTGAAAAACCGTTTGCCCTTCGTGTAGCGAAAATAGGCCACCTGAATAATCACCGACAGGGCTTCGATGACGAAGATTCCGCCCACCAGGAGCAACAGCAATTCCTGCTTGGCGATGACGGCCACCGTTCCCAGGACCGCGCCGAGCGACAGCGACCCCACATCCCCCATGAACAATTGGGCGGGGTAGGTGTTGAACCACAGGAATCCTAGGCTGGCTCCGACCACGGCCGCGGTCAGTACGGTCACCTCGCCTGCCGCCTTAATGTGCTGGATGTTCAGGTACTCGGCGAATTTGAAGTGTCCACTGACGTAAACGATCGCCGTATAGGTGCAGATGGCAATGATGATCGGGCCGATGGCCAGGCCGTCCAGCCCGTCGGTCAAGTTCACCGCATTGGAGGTGCCGACAATAATCAGGACGATGAAGGCCATGTATCCCCAACCCAGATCCGGTGTGAAATCCTTGAAGAAAGGCACGTGCAGATGGGTGGCGTAAGCCGCCCGGTCGGGATCGAATTGGGTGAGGAAAACGGCTACCCCCAGGCTCAGCAGGGTTTGGAGCAGGAGTTTGCCCTTGACGCTCAAGCCGCCACCTTTCCGCAACTTCAAATAGTCGTCGTAAAATCCGATCATCGCGAAAGTCACCGCTACATAAATGATGAGCCAGATGTACGGATTGCTCAGATTTCCCCAGAGCAGGGTGGACAGCAAAAAGGAAAACAAAATCAACAGACCGCCCATGGTCGGCGTTCCGGATTTGGCGAGGTGATGTTGCGGGCCGTCTTCGCGGATTTTTTCACCGATCTGCAATTTTTGCAGTAACCGGATCATGACCGGAGCCATCAGCAGGCACAGGGCAAGCGCGGTCACTCCGGCATAGGCCGACCGGAAGGTGATGTAACGGAATACGTTCAACACCGAGTATTCAGAACTGAGCGGATAAAAAATATGATAAAACATGATCCCCCCTTTAACGGATCACTGGGTCGAGCTTTCGATCACTTTCCCCATAGTTGCTCTGGGTCATTCCTCCAGCAGATCACTGCATCAAACCTTCAATCACTTTCTCCATTTGCGCACCGCGCGATCCTTTGAACAACAGGCAATCTCCAGACTTGGCATGGTGCATTAAATAATCCACGGCCTCCTGATGATCGTCGAGAGCGGCCACGCGATTGGCAGGCATGCCATTTTTTATCGAGCTTTCCGCCGCCAGACGGGCGCGCGGCCCGACGGTGACAAAATAATCCAAACCTTGCTGAGCCACCGCTTCGCCCAATCGCAGGTGGGCTTCTTCTTCGAGCGATCCCAGTTCCCACATATCTCCCGCGACAAAAAATTTGCGCCCCGCAACCTGAAACCGTTGCAAGGTGTCCAGGGCTTGCCGCATGGATTGCGGGTTGGCGTTGTAGGCGTCGTTTATCAGAGTCATGGATTTGTGGTGCAGAACCTCGGAGCGCTGGGACATCATTTGAAATTCAGCCAAACCGGCATTCATGGCGTCGGACGGGATGCCGAGCGAATGGCCCGTGGCGACCGCCGCCAGCGCGTTGTAGATGTTGTAGTAGCCGAGCATGGGGAGTTGCATGGCTATTTTCTGGTCGAACAGGGTCACCGTGAAATCGAACCCGATGGGTTTGCGGGGACTGATATCGCTGGCCTGAACATCCGCCGGATGGTCGATGCCGTATGTGATGGTGCGGGCGCGCAGACCTTTTGCCAGATCGCGCACTAAAGGATCATCGGCGTTGACGATGGCGGTGCCTTCCACGGAAAGCGCTTCATACAATTCGCCTTTGACCGCCTGCACCTGCTTCAAAGTTTTTAAATGCACCATGTGCGCTTCCGAAATATTGGTGATCACTCCGATATCCGGACGGGCAATTTCCGCGAGGCGCCTGATTTCTCCGGCGGCGCTCATGCCCATCTCCAGTACCGCCACTTCATGCGAGGCGTCGAGTTCCAACAGGCTCAACGGCAGGCCGATGTGGTTGTTCAGGTTGCCCTGGGTTTTGAGGGTCTGGAAGCGGACGCCGGCGATTCCAGCGATCATCTCTTTGGTGGTCGATTTGCCGTTGGTGCCGGTGATGCCCACCACGCGCACCGGCAGGCGGTTGCGCTGGCAGGCGGCCAGGTCCTGCAGGGCCCGTAAAGTGTCTGGTACCAGCACGGCAAACGCGTTGTGTTTTTTCAAGGTTTCCATGGGAATACTTTCGCGGCGGGAGACCACCACCCCACTGGCTTTATTATCCAAAACCTGTTGGGCAAACTGGTGGCCGTCGAACCGGTCGCCCTGGATGCACACGAACAATTGGCCGGGTTCCAGGGTTCGGGAATCGATCCCCACTCCTTTGAAATGCGCTGAAGCGTTGCCATACACCAATTCTCCATCGACCGCACGGGTCAGGGTCGCCACATCACTTTCCATGCCGGCCCAACCTTTTCTTCAATGCCTCGATCGCCACCGCGCGATCGTCGAACGCGATGGTGCCGGTGTTGAGGATTTGATACGTTTCATGGCCTTTGCCCGCGATCAATACCAGATCACCCGCTTGCGCGTGGTTCACCGCAAATTCGATCGCTTCCCGGCGTTGCGGCCGCAGGATGTAATCTTTTTCCAGCTGAACTCCCGCGGGAAAACCGGCACAGATTTGACCGATGATTTGGTCTGGATCCTCCGTCCGCGGATTGTCTGAGGTGATGATTGCCAGATCGCTCAATTCGAGAGCCACTCGGCCCATCAGCGGGCGTTTGCCGGGGTCGCGGTCGCCGCCGCAACCGAACACCACAATCACCCGGTTGCGGGCGATTTCCCTGGCCGCTCTGAGGACGTTCGCCAAAGCGTCATCCGTGTGCGCGTAGTCGACCGCGACGGTAAAATCCTGACCTTGCTGGATCTTTTCAAACCGGCCGGGAACGGTCTTCAAAACCCGGAGGCCCTGGGCGATCACCTCGAGCGACAACCCTTCGGACAGCGCTACGGCTGAGGCCGACAGCAAGTTGTAAATATTGTGGCGACCGAGCATAGGGGATTGGATTGCGACCGACCCGTTCGGCGTCTTGAGAGTGAAGCCGATACCGTCTGCCGAGACGCGGCAGTTTTCCGCCCGCACGTCGGCGGGTTGGTCGATGCCCGAGGTCAGAGTGGGCGAAGTCGTTTCCTGGACAATTTCACGGCCCACCGGATCGTCGATATTGATGACTTGTTTTTTAACCGCGCAGTCTTTAAACAATTCTTTTTTGGTTGCCTTGTAATGCTCAAAGGATTTGTGATAGTCGAGGTGGTCACGGGTCAGGTTGGTGAACACGGCCACCGCGAAATCCAACTCCCGCACCCTTTTGAGCGCGAGCGAATGCGAGGACACTTCCATGAAGCAGTGGGAAGTATCGTGGGCCAGCATTTCGGTGAGCATGCGGTTGATGTCGAGCGCCTCCGGAGTGGTCATGGGCGCGGAGACTTCATTGCCAGGATAACGGTAATTGATTGTTCCGATAACGCCGGAGCGCCTGCCCGCCGCATTGAAAATACTTTCCAGCAGGTAGGTCAGCGTGGTCTTGCCGTTGGTGCCGGTGATGCCCACCAAGCTCATGTGGCGGGAGGGATGACCGTAAAACTGCGCCGCCACCCAGGCCAGCGCGTGCCGGGAATCCTTCACATGAATGGCGGTGGCGTCCTGCAACCCGGCGTTCAGCTCCAGCAATTGGTCCACGGGGGTCTCGGTGATGTAGGCGGCGGCCTGGCGATGCAAAGCGTCCTTGATAAACTGACTGCCGTCGTGGTGCACCCCCGGCATGGCGACGAACAAACCTTGCGGGCCGACTTTTCTGGAATCGTAAGCGACCGATTCGATGTTTCGTTCAAGAGTGCCAAGGAGGTTGACCATAGGGTATCCCTGCATCAAATGTGACAAGCGTTGACCCATTCTGAAATTCCCAGCCCAACGAGAAAATTTAGTTCCTGCGGATGCCCGCTCAGCCGTGACGATGGAAGTCACGCTTGATTGAGCGTAAAAACCCGCTCTAAATTGGAGGGGATGTTGAGGTAGCGCAGGGATCTCCGCGCGATATTGCGGAACACCGGCGCCGCCACTTCCCCCCCCCAGTAAGATTTTTGAGGCTCGTCAATCATCACCAGAATCACCAGCTTGGGATCGTCGGCAGGCACGAAGCCAATGAACGATGCGATGAAAGCCGTTTTTGAATAACTGTGTGTTTCCGGATCGATTTTCTGCGCCGTTCCCGTTTTTCCGGCGACCTCGAACCCCGGGATAGCCGCCCGCCTGCCGGTGCCCCTTTGCACCACTGATTTGAGAATGTCAGTCATCTGCCGGCTGGTATTTTTCGACAACACGCGGTGTATTTTTTCGGGAGGATAATTTTTTACAAGGACGCCATTTTTCATGATGGCCCGGGTGAGGTGCGGCCGCATCAAATTCCCGCCGTTGGCGATGGCGCCAATCGCCGCGACCATTTGAATGGGCGTGGCCGAGATTTCGTGTCCAAAGGAGATGGAGGCCAGCGACAGGCCCGACCATTGGGCGAGGCCGCGCAGTCGGCCGGTAGCTTCTCCCGGCAGATCGATCCCCAGTTTTTTACCAAAACCGAATTTTTGAATGTAGGAGAAAAAACGTTTTTCACCCAACTCCTGGGCGACTTTAATGGCTCCGATGTTGCTGGATTTGACGACGATGTCTTCCAGCGTCAACCAACCAAATTTATGGCCGGCCGCCTCGCCGATTTTCGCGTCTCCCAATTCAAAGGTGCCGTTCTCACAAAAGAAAATGTCATTGGGCTGGGCGATGCCTTCCTCCAAGGCCGCCGCCACCACTATCGGCTTGAAGATCGAGCCGGGTTCATAGGCATTGGACACGGCGATGTTCTGCCAGGTGCGGGGCGGGTAGGCGGAATAATGGTTCGGATTGAAAACAGGCGTCGTGGCGAGCGCGTAGATTTCACCCGTGGCAGGCGCCATCACCACCGCCAATCCGCTTTTGGCCCCGTATTCCCGGACCTGATGTTTGAGTTCCCGCTCGGCGATGTACTGGATCACTTCATCCAGAGTCAGCACCACGTCGTGGCTTCGCGAATGGGTTTTACCGCCATGGGTCAGGAGGATACGCCCGCGCGCGTCTTTTTCCATGACCTGCCGGCGCAACGTGCCTTTCAATCTATCCTGATGAAAATGCTCGATACCGGCCAACCCCTGGTTGTCCATGCCGACGAACCCCAAAGTGGAGGCGGCCAGCTCACGCTTCGGATAAAAGCGCTTGCTCTCGGTGATGAAGCCCACTCCCGCCAGGCCCAATTGTTCCAATTTTTCGATCTCGTCCAAATCGCTTTTGCGCTTGATCCAGACAAAGTGCTTGGGAGAGTCGATTTTCCGGCGGACCTCTTTGAAATCAAGATGCAGGGCGGAGGCCAGCACGCGCGCCGTTGGGTCCTTGTCGAGGATACTTTGCGGGTTGATATACACGGACTCGACTTCGACATTGGTGGCCAGCGGGTTCATGAGACGATCATAAATATTGCCGCGTCCGGTGAAAATTTCCACGGTTCGGGCGTATTGTTTTTCCGACTGCGCGACCAGCTGGTCGTGCTGAATTATTTGCAGGTAGGCGAGCCGGGCCAACAGCCCCGCAGACAGGAAAACGAGGAATCCGGCGATGAACAGAATC
>SMVS01000037.1 GCA_004357435.1 Nitrospina sp.
CGTTGATTGCAACGTTTTCACTTTGGAGGAAGGGATGGAATTGGCTTCGGATATTTACTCGGAGTCGGGCATCAGTCTCCTGCGCAAGGGAACAGTTTTGAATCAGGAAATGATCAGCAAGATTTTAAAGTTTAATAACGTTGATCCCGTGGCGGGAAACATTAAAATCAGGCAGGCTTAACTTTATGGACATCGCAACCTTATTGGGAATATTTTCAGGAATCGGGCTGGTGGTCGCGTCCATCCGGATGAACAGTGGATTCGAGCTGTTCGTTAGCGCTCCGTCCGCGATGATTGTATTGGGAGGGACCATCGCCGCTACCCTGGTGGCTTATCCCATCCATGAGTTGTTTCGAGTGATGGGTCTTTTTGTGAAAGTGTTCACCACTAAAAAGAGCGATTATCAGGAATTGATCGACACCATGGTCATGATTTGCAGTGTGGCCCGTAAAGGCGGGGTGCTGGCTATTGAGGGGCGGTTGAATGAAATCGACAACGAATTTTTGAAAAAGGGTTTGTTGTTCACCGTGGATGGTAAAGATGAAAACACGGTTCTTTCATTATTGCGGGGTGAGATCAAACAGGTGCAACAATCGCATCGTGACGGCTGGGAAATCATGAGTGAAATGGGAAGGTTTTCTCCCGCCTTTGGAATGGTGGGGACCTTGATCGGCCTCATTCAGATGCTTTCTTCTTTGGAAGATGTGGATTCGGTGGGTCCCAAAATGGCCGTAGCCTTGATCACCACTTTTTACGGGGCGCTATTGGCCAACCTGGTGTTCATCCCCATGACCGTTAAATTGAAACGCCGGAGCGCCGCCGAAACCCTGGAGATGAACCTGGTGCTGGAAGGCATTACTTTTATTCGAAAAGGGGTGAATCCCCGTTTCATGAAAGAGACGCTCGAAAACCTGTTGGCAAGCGCTATCGGGAAAAAAGTCAGGAAAGATAACGAACCTCCAAAATCCTTCATTAAAAAGAAATAAGAGTGAGACATGTTCGAACCGGATAGAACCAATTATAGTGAGGACGATCACCACGACGACGGCAGTTCCTCTGGGATTTCGCCCTGGGTCATCACCTTCGCGGACATGGTCACTTTGATGATGGTTTTTTTCATCCTGTTGTTCGCCGTCGGTACCATCGAAGATAAAAAATGGCGTCAGATCAAGCAATCTCTGAGCGCCGCCCTGGGCAGTGATACTGTTTCGGAAGCCGGGTTGCGCCAGGGGCTGGACGTGATCGCCGATCCATTGGATGATAAAACCGTTCACGCCGTGGATGAGGTGGGGGCCATGGTCGCCAAGGAAATAGAGGAAATCGTTTCCGAGGTCGAGGAGTTTGTCTTTAAAAATAAACTGTCAGGGGAGGTTCAGGTATCCTCTGATGCGCGCGGCGCCATCATCACCATTTCAGATGTGGTGCTGTTCCCCGCCGGCCAGGCGCGAATGACCTTGCCTGGCAAAAGGAAGTTGCGGCAGGTGTTTGACCTGCTCAAGCAATTCGACTACAACGTAAAAATAGAAGGGCACACAGACAACTCCCCCATCCGCACCGAAAAGTTTCCCTCCAACTGGGAACTGTCCGCGTCCCGCGCCTCAGAAGTGGTGCGCATGCTTATCCTGGATGGTTATCCCCCCGAAAAATTGTCGGTGGAGGGCTTCGCTGAATTTCGACCCAAAGCTCCCAACAATAATCCGGAAAACCGTGCCATCAATCGCCGCATTGAAATCGTGTACCAGCGCGGCAGTATCCGCAAACGCATGATCGATGTCATCAACCGCAAGTCCGTCTCCCGTTAATTTCTCTCCGAAAGAAAACCTTTTTATATCAATAGCTTAGCTTTGACTTCTGAAGACCAGTCTGATACCTTAAGGCATTCTCACTATTTTAATTGCAGGAGCCGGAGCCGCCGTGATTTAAGGCGCGGGTGCCTATTATCAGGAATCGAACATTGGAGAAATTATCTTCAGAAAGTCTTATGCGCCGTGCTTTGGATCTTGCCCGAAAAGGGCAGGGCCGAACCGCTCCCAATCCCATGGTGGGGGCTGTGATCACGCACCAAGGTCAGGTGATCGGCGAAGGATATCACCGTCAGGCGGGAAAACCGCATGCGGAGATTGAAGCCTTGCGCCAGGCAGGCTCTCGGGCTCGGGGAGGGCGGATGGTCCTCAATTTAGAACCGTGTTGTCACCAGGGGCGCACCCCGCCGTGCACCGATGCGATTATAAAAAGCGGGATACGGGAAGTGGTGGTGGGTCTGCGGGACCCCAATCCGAAAGTCCGGGGCAAGGGCATCCGAGCCTTGAAACAGCATGGGATTAAAGTGCTTACCGGGGTAATGAAAGCGGAATGCGAAGTCCTCAATGAAGTTTTTCTGAAGTATATAACCACGGCCCGGCCTTTTGTGATCTTGAAATCAGCGATCTCCCTGGATGGCAAAATAGCGACGGATGCCGGCAATTCCCGCTGGATCACGGGCCCGGAGGCGCGGCAAAAAGTGCATCAGTTGCGCCATCAGATGGGGGCGATTCTGGTGGGAGCCGGAACGGTTTTGAAGGACGATCCACAATTGACCACGCGGCTTAAAAACGGCACGGGGAATCATCCCGTCCGTGTTATTCTGGACAATGAAGGATTGATTCCCTATACAGCGCGGGTTTTTAAAAACGCCTCGCGGCAACCGGTGATTTACGTCACGTCGCGCCAGGCCCCAGCGTCGCGCATCCAACGCCTGCAACGTATGGCGGTGGAAGTGTGGGTTCTGCCGGAGAAGGACGGCGGTGTGCACTTTCCCAAATTGATGCAAAAACTGGCTGAGAGGGAGTTGACCAGCGTCATGATTGAGGGCGGCGGCCGGGTGAACGCCAGCGCGCTGAAATCCAAAGTCGTTGACAAGATTATTTTGTTCATGGCACCCATCCTTATCGGCGGCACACGCTCACCGAACGTGGTGCAGGGAGCGGGGATCCGCCACTTGCAGGATGCTTTCAAAATTAAAAACCTCAGGGTGGAACCCATAGGCACCGATTGGGTAATAGAAGGGTATTTAAAAAGTGATCCGTGACATTATTGAACCGGTGGGAACCGATGGAATCTAGAAGGATATTCTGAAAATGTTCAGCGGCATTATTGAGGCGGTGGGAACGGTGGGCCAGATCACCCGTCAGGATGACAAAGCCCGCATGCGGGTGGACACCGATGCCTCGTTCGCCGACTTTGAATTGGGAGAAAGCATTGCCGTGAACGGGGTGTGCCTTACGGTGGTGGCGGCCCAGGAAAATTCGTTTGCAGTCGATATGACCACCGAAACTTTGAACCGCACCAGTTTCAAGCAAGTGGGCGAAAACAGCCGGGTCAATTTAGAAAAGGCGCTGACTCCCTCAAAAAAAATAAGCGGGCATTTCGTAACCGGTCATGTGGACCAGGTTGCCCGCATAGTGGATATTGAACACAAATCCGGGGAGACGCTGTTTCGGTTTGAACATCCGAAAGAACAGAGCCTTTATATTATTGAGAAGGGGTCTATCGCGGTCGACGGCATCAGTCTCACCGTGTTTGATTGCGTGGACCAAAAATTTACCGTGTCCATCATCCCCTTCACTCTCGAGCACACTAATCTCGGTGACCGCAAGGTCGGAGATGCGGTCAACATTGAATGTGATATGATTGGTAAATACGTCGTTAAAGCCTGTGAAACCCTGCTGGGAAGTGGCGGAGGAAAGTCGGCCATCACCCTGGATTTCTTAAAACAACATGGGGTTGTATGAAAAAAACGCATGACAAAATTTTCTCCACGGTGGAAGAAGCCATGGAAGAACTGCGTGAGGGGCGCATGATCGTCCTGGTGGACGATGAGGACCGTGAGAATGAAGGCGACTTGATGGTCGCGGCTGAAAAAGTCACTCCGGAAATTATCAATTTCATGGTGAAATACGGGCGCGGGCTGGTGTGCCTCACCTTGACGGAAAAACGGACTTCCGAGCTGGGCTTGCCCATGATGGTGGGTGACAATCAGTCCACCTTCGGTACGCCGTTCACTGTGTCCATTGATGCGAAGCGGGATGTCACCACGGGCATCTCGGCGGCCGATCGTGCGCAAACCATCCGGGTCGCCATCGATCCTGAAGCGAGGCTTTACGATCTGGTGATGCCGGGGCATATCTTTCCACTGCGTGCCCGTGATGGCGGCGTGCTGGTGCGTGCCGGTCAAACCGAAGGTTCGGTTGACATCGCGCGTTTGGCGGGACTCAATCCCTCCGGCGTCATTTGCGAAATCATGAATGAAGACGGTACGATGGCGCGCGTTCCCGAGCTGAAAAAATTTACTAAAAAGCATGGCCTGAAAATGATCACCATCAAGAACTTGATGGAATACCGCCTCAAACGGGAAACACTGGTGGAAGAAGTGGCTTCCGCCGAGCTACCAACCGAATTTGGGGTGTTCCGCGCCGTGGCGTTTCGCAACAAGTTGATCGATCAGGTTCACATCGCTTTGGTCAAAGGAGAAATTAAGCCGGATGAGCCGACCCTGGTCCGAGTGCATTCACAATGTTTGACTGGGGATGTTTTTGGATCGTATCGTTGCGACTGTGGTGAGCAACTGGCGAAAGCCTTGACCCTGATTGAGGAAGCGGGGCATGGTGTCCTGTTGTATTTGTATCAGGAAGGCCGGGGGATTGGGATTCTAAACAAAATGAAAGCCTATGCTCTGCAGGATCAAGGGCACGACACGGTGGAAGCCAATGCCGCCCTGGGATTCAAGCCGGATCTCAGGGACTATGGAATTGGCGCGCAAATATTGAGAAGCCTGGGACTGGGGAAAATCCGGATCATGAGCAACAACCCTAGAAAAATTGTGGGGCTGGAAGCCTACGGGTTGGAAATGATGGAGCGGGTGCCGCTCGAGGTGACCCCTAAAAAAAATAATCTCAAATATCTGAAAACCAAGCAGGCCAAAATGGGTCACCTCATTAAAAACGTATTTTAGGAAGAAGCATGCCGAGAGATATAGAAGGAGATTTGCTGGGAGCGGGCCAGAAGATCGGCATCGTGGTCAGCCGCTTCAACGATTTTATCACCCAACGATTGCGGGATGGTGCGGTGGACTGTCTGGTACGGCACGGGGTTCAGGATCAAGATATCGAAGTGGTCAAGGTGCCGGGGGCTTTCGAGATCCCGATGGCCGCTAAAAGAATGGTGGCCCGCAATAAATACGATGCGGTGATTTGCCTGGGCGCCGTGATCAGGGGGAGCACTCCCCATTTCGAATATGTCTCGGGAGAGGCCAGCAAAGGGATCGGAACCCTGGCTCTGGAGTCGCCCATACCTATTCTCTTTGGAGTTCTCACCACCAATAATTTGGAGCAAGCCATAGAACGCGCTGGATCCAAATCTGGCAATAAAGGCTGGGAAACTGCCTTGGCGGCCATCGAAATGGTCAATTTGTTTAAAAATATTTAAAGGATTCATTTTGCCATGGGAAAGCGACGCTCTTCACGGGAACTGGTGATCAAGTTTCTGTATCTCATAGAAATGAACCCCGGCGACACTGAAGAACAGTTGGCGCAGTTTTGGGAAAGCAATCCCTGTCAGGAGGAAATTCAAAATTTCACCGTGGCGTTGCTGGCAAAGATTCATGAGGGACAGCCGGCTATCGACAATCTTTTGAGAAAATTCAGTGAGAACTGGACCCTGGATCGCATGACGGTGATCGACCGCAACCTGTTAAGAATGGCGGTTTGCGAATTGATGTATGATAAATCCATTCCGCCTAAAGTTGTCATTGATGAGGCGGTGGAGATTGCCAAAAAATACGGTAGTGGAGAATCGCCGAACTTTATCAACGGGATCCTGGACCGGGTCATGAAGGAAATGGAAGGCGCGCGGGCGGTGGAACCCACCAAACATTGAACCCGCCATAGGTTCGTTATGATTTATTTAATCATCTCCGATGTTCACAGCAATTGGGAATCCCTCCAGAAGTTCATTGAACTCAGCCAATCGATCAAGCACGATAAAAAAGTATGCTTGGGTGATATTGTCGGATACAACGCAGACCCGAATCCCTGCGTGGAATGGATACGGGATCATGTCGATATCGTACTGGCGGGCAACCACGACTACGGGGTGCTGGAAAAAATCGATATTTCCTATTTCAATCTACCTGCCCGCGCGGCCTGCCTGTGGACCCGCACAGCTCTGACCAAAGAAAACCGTGAGTTTTTAAATTCCCTCACCAACGCCAGAGAACAGGATGGCATCACCTGGGTGCATGCCTCGCCATTTGAGCCGGATGAATGGCATTATGTGAACAATCAGTACGATGCCGAAGTGAACTTCCCGCATTTTTCCACCCCATGTTGTTTCCTGGGACATTCACATAAACCCGTCATATTGGAGCTTCGCCCTGACAGCAAAATCGAGCCGATATTCGATTCTATATATTCTTTAAAGGCCGATTGCCGTTACATCGTTAATGTGGGCAGTCTGGGCCAGCCCAGGGATGGCAATCCTGATCCGGCCTTTGCTATTTTCGACAGCGAGGCTTGCACTGTGGAGATCCGCCGGTTCTCCTATGACATTGCGCTCACCCAGGAAAAAATCAAATCGCAAGGGCTTCCGTCAATCCTGGCCGAGCGTTTGGATGCCGGATACTGATTGGTTCAATAGTTCCCTCCTTGACGCCAAATTTTAAAAGTGATATATTCAAAACCCCAATGAAATTAATTAGTTATGTTGATTTTATGGGTACGGCTGGGGACCGTCAGGGTTTTTCAAGAATCAGCTGCCAGGAAAAAATACTTTGAAATTCAGGTTCTATATTAAACTCAAAACTCTTTCTCTGGGCTTCATTATGGCCCTGATGGCATTATTGGTTTGCGGTCAGGCCAGTGGGATTGCTGAGGGCAGTCCTGCCAGTTCGGGGCAATACAGTGAGGCCAAAAAATCTTTTTACGGTCTGGTAAACTCGCAAGCTAAAACCAGCCAGCGGAAAAACTGGTTGACGGTCATCCGCGAATTTGAAGAGATATTTAAAAAGTATCCTGAGTCGGCTGAAGCGCCCAAGGCCTCATTCACCGTCGGCAGATTGTACCATCGCATGGGCAACGTCCTGGGCAACCCCGCGGATATGGCGGTTGCTTCCCAGTATTACCGGGATCTGATTAAAAATTATTCTTCCAATAGCTTGAGCGATGATGCCCTCATTTATCTCGCTGATATTTATCTCCAGAAAAAAAACTATTCGAGTGCGCAAGATGTTTACCTGGACATCATTAAGAATTTCGCCAGCGGAGATCAGCTCACCAAAGCCAAATCGAGATTAAGAAAAATTCAAACTCGCATGCACAAAGACCGGCGGATTACGGACCTTCGAAAGTCTCTGGGAAAGAACATCGCAGTCAAAGCCAAAGGGAAGGTCGATCCTGTTCCATTTCAAGCTTTGAAAAAAAGAAAAGGCACTCCACTGATTGTGGTGGATGCCGGACACGGCGGCAAAGATTATGGGGCCAAGGGGCATAGTGGGTTATGGGAGAAACACCTGAACCTGACACTTGCCAAACGCCTCAAGGAAATTCTGGAAAAACGCTACAAGTACTCGGTGTGGTTGACCCGTGATGTTGATACCTTCATTGCACTCAAAGACCGCGGTGAAATGGCCAATAAGATCGATGCTGATTTATTTGTTTCGATTCACGCCAATGCCGCCGAACGTAGATCAGCGCGAGGGTTTGAAACCTATTATTTGGGAACGGCATCCAACGAGAGAGCTATTGCAACGGCGGCCCGGGAAAATGGGGACTTGGTCCATTCTGTGGCCGATGATGTGGTCCAGGAGATTCTTGCCAGCCTCATCAGCACCACCAAGATCAACGACTCCTCGCGCCTGGCTGCCAAAGTCCAAAATAAGATGTCTAAAACCCTTACCAGGAAATTTTCTGGCGCTCGGAGTTTAGGGGTAAAAGAAGGACCCTTTTTTGTGCTTCATCAAACCAGTATGCCAAGCATTCTGGTTGAAGTGGGTTTTGTCACCAATGCGGATGAAGAGAAAAGATTAAAAAGTAAGAATTACCAAAATTGGCTGGCGGAATCCATCGCTCGCGGGATTCATGAATTCTTAAAAGAAAAAGCCCCCTCCATATAAAGTAGGCCTATGCCATGTCCCTTCCTATTGTTGCGATTGTCGGCAGGTCTAATGTCGGTAAATCCACCCTGTTCAACCGAATCATTAAAAAACGCTCGGCCATAGTCAACAACGTTCCGGGTGTGACCCGGGACAGAATGTATGCTCAAGCGGATTGGTTTGAAAAACCCTTCATAGTGATCGATACTGGCGGCATAGACTTGGATGGCAAAAACGAACTCGAACTCCAGGTGAAGGATCAATGTGAATTTGCCATCGTTGAAGCGGACACGATTTTATTTGTTGTTGACGGTAAGCAGGGTTTGACTCCTCAGGATCAGGAGATCATCAATAAAATCCGAGTTTCGGGGAAACCCCTTTTTCTGGTGGTGAACAAAATTGATGACCCCAAACATGATGACCTGGTGAACGAATTCTACAGGTTGGGGGTGGAGCATACCATTTCAACCTCCGCGGAACATGGTTTTGGCGTGTCGTATTTGATGGAGATTCTGGTAAAATCTTTCCCCAGCGATGTGCCTGAAGAAAACCAATCCTCTGGAATCCGGGTGGCGATCATAGGCAAACCGAATGTCGGTAAATCTTCCCTGATCAATCGAATTTTTAAAAGCAAGCGTTGCATTGTTTCCGATATTCCCGGGACCACTCGGGATGCTTTCGACACGCATCTGGAAGTGAATGGAGAAAAATACGTTCTAACCGATACAGCAGGTATCCGGCGGAAGGGGAAAACCTCCAAGTTACTGGATAAGTTCAGTGTGATCATGGCTCTCAAGGGTCTGGAGCGCTGTGATATCGCCGTTATATTGATAGACGCGGCTGAAGGGGTCAGTGACCAGGATGCCACGATCGCGGGGTACGCCTTGGAGCGCGGACGGGCGTGCATTATCGGGGTCAATAAATGGGATCTTATTGATAAAGAAACTGTTGATTTAAAAAGCTTTGAAACTAAATTAAGAAATAATTTGAAATTTTTGGATTTTGCCCCGATAATCACGCTTTCAGCCAAAACAGGGTATGGGTTAGACACCTTTTTCCCCAGCATTCAAAAAGTTTATCGAGATTATTCTAAAATAATACCCACCAGAAAATTAAATGATTGTTTTGCCAAGGCGGTAGAAAAAAACCCCATGAGCAGTTACAGGGGAAAGTTTCTAAAGATTTATTATTCGACACAGGTCAAGAGTTGTCCGCCCACCATCAACTGTTATGTCAATTACCCTAAGGGGATTCATTTTTCCTACGAGCGGTACCTGATCAATTATTTGCGGAAAACGTTGGGGTTTATAGGAACGCCCATTCGGTTATCGTTTCGATCTCGTCATCAGGACCCCTGAGCTTATGGCTTTCGATAAGGCTTTTAAAATTTACAAGGGCTACAACTTTAGAATCCTTGAAGCCAAAGGATTCGACAAGATATGCTTTGGATGCCCTCCCGGCATCGTCAAAGATTTCTCTAAAAGAGACGAGAGTTTACCTTCGAAATACATCCTGCCCCTCCGAACCTTCGTTCAAGGAAAAAACAACTTTGACTTTGAGTTCATTGTCTACAGTTTCCTGTTTGTCCAACCCAGCAAAGATAAAATTTCCGTTTATTGCAGCCTGGATCAAAAAAACAGATTCATAGCCATCCTGAAGGAAACCTTGTTCGGCCCCACTTTGGCCGACATGATCCGGGCTCAGTTTCAAAAATGTACCCAGAAGGATAAATTTTCTCCAGTGGAGCTTAAAAAATGGGCGCGCTTTCTTGAAAGGGTGGCCCGGGACAAAAAGCTTAATGAACTATTCAACCGTCTGCTCCGCACTCACACCCCGGACCGGAAAATTCATGAAAACATCACCCTTTATTTTAAGGGATTGCTGAAAAATAAAAAATGGTTGGCCGGAAAAAATAAATCCAATCTGGATACCCAATTTGCAAAAAATTACATTCTCTGTGCGCAACTAAAAAACGAAATGAATTTATTTCAAATGGCGAAGGAGGAAGAGCGTCATCAATTCATTCATGACGCTGTTGATTTTTATATTTTTGATAAAAATAATACTATTTATATTGAAAACAGTACGGACAAAAGGCACAAGCTTAAAATCGTCCAGGTTCGGCCCGCGGAGTTTGAAATCTATCAGAAAAACCAACGGAAGGTCACTATCGACATCATGAAACTGGATCCGCCAATTCGGCCTAATATTATTAAGCCGATTGAGAAGCCCCTGCTGGGCGTCACTTATCTGGGCGTGGGCTCCGGGTTCACGCATAAGAGAAGAAACAGTTGTTTGGTGATTTGGTCGGAAGGCCAGGGGATTATGGTGGATGCCTTCAGCGACAACAGCGAATCGACGCTGGAGTATGGGATCACCCAAAAAGATATCCGTTGGATGATTTTAACCCATGTACACTCCGATCATGATTCTGGATTCATTGAAAAAATTCTTTCCGGACAACGGATCAATTTGATCACCACCCGGATTATTTTTGAAAGTTTTATTCGAAAAATTCAGGGCATCACTCGATTTCCCACAGATATGATAGAAAAATTTGTTGAATTTTTTGAAGTGGAACCTAAAAAGAAAGTCAAACTGCCCGGTTTCAAGAACACATACATTGAGTTTGATTATTCGTTTCATTCCATTCCCAGCGGGCGGTTCAAATTGACATATAAAACCAGCCGGGGCCGGATAAAAATGATTAGCCACTCAGGAGATACCAAGTATGACGTGGAACTGTTAAATATGTGGTATCAGCAGGGGGTCATATCGCGGGGACGCATGGACGATATTTTGGGTTTTATTTGGGATGCTGATTTGATTATTCAGGAAGTAGGAGGCGGGGCCTTGCATACTGAGTTTGGTTCATTGAGCCATTTGGAGCCTGCCATTGCTAAAAAAATGGTTTTAGTGCATCAACACAAGGAACCTTTTCCACACCCTTACTTCCGGTTTGCTTATGAGGGACAGACCGATGTTCTCATTAAACAGAGAAAATCCAAAATGCAATCCAAGTTGAGCTTGTTGAAGGAAATGGTTTTGTTCAAGCGATTGAGTCGCGCTCAACTCCTCGAAATGGTGAGAAAATCAAAAATCATGGAGCTGAAATCAGGAGAAATCATTTTTCAAAAAAATGATATTGGAGATGCGTTTTACGTTATTTTAAATGGTTTCGCCGAAGTCCTAATCGAAAAAAA
>SMVS01000038.1 GCA_004357435.1 Nitrospina sp.
ACCTTTAAAAAAATGTTTGCGGAAAGGAAGGGGCGATTATAGGAAGCGGCGCGGGTGCTGTCAAATCTCCGGTTTGCCAACCGGTATTCAGGGCGGGGTTCCTGTCGCGGGCGAAGCCTTGTTTTAATTAAGAAATCCGCCAATTCAACCCAAAGAAACATTCCAGCATCACATCAATATTCCATGACCTTGTGTGCGGCGCTCCGCCATAGAGTTTATATGGGGATTTCCGCTGTTTCCTGCCCGTACAATTTATGTCTATTCTACTTATTGACAGAACCCGCATCACTGCCTATAATCCGCAGGAACCCTGAAAAAAATCAGTCGTTTACCGTGCCGGGCAAGGCCCGGAGCTAGATAGGTCAAACTCGGAGAGGCGCTCAACAACGGTTGGGCATGCCGCTAAAGCATAGACATTTTGCCTCCCCCGCCCGGCGGAAACGCCGGAGCAAAATGGGCCAGACTTTATCTTGCGCTCAGTAATGGTTGGGTATACCACTAGAGCATAGACATTTTGCCTCCCCCGCGAGGGGGTTGAACTGGAAGAGAAAATTCATGGCGACCAATCCAAACCAGATTCCCGAAAGCAGGAAATATGAGCAGATGGCCATTGCCAGTCTGCAGAAAAACAAGCGCGAAGAGGCCGAAGGGCATTTTAAAACTGCCCTCAACCTGATGGAAGAGTCGGGTGATGAAACCGGACAGGCTTATATTTTAGGAGACTTGGGCAACCTTTGTTTTCAAAGCAAACGCCTGGAACTGGCGGAGGGTTATTACCAGCGGTCGCTCGAATTGATGGAAAAAATCAAGAATTCTCAAGGCATTGAAAGTTCGCTGGGCAACCTGGGCAATGTCTCCCTCTATAAAGGCGAGTTGGAGCAGGCGGTGGAGAATTATCAAAAAGCGTTGCAGGTGGTCGAGCAAACGAATGATCTGCAAGGGCAGGTTCGTTACAACGAGACCCTGGGCGACCTCGCCATGCAACAAGAGAACCTGGCGGAAGCGGAAAAACATTATGAAAAAGTTCACGCTTCCCTGCTGGCGGAAAAGGAAAACCCGGAGCGGTTGGACAGTCTGGAAAAGAAGTTGGCGTCCATCAAAAAGCATTCCGTGTATCTTGAGAGCAAAGAGAAAGAAGCCGAGGCCGAACTGAATTCACTGATCCAGGCAAAGCGCCAGAAGGATTTAATCCGCAAATACCAGGAATTGGAAGAGATGTTTTTTCAGGCCGGTCGGTTCCAAAAGGTGATCGAGTACACTCAGAAAGCCATTGCGGTTTTTGAGGAATTGAAGGACCGGCAATCGGTGGCTATCAGCCATGCCAACCTGGGCGGCACCCTGTTGCAACAGGCCCTGACAGACCAACCGGAGTTACTGGGGCAGGCCGAGGAAAACTTTTTAAAAGCTCTGGATTATTTAACCTCCCAAAAGGACCCGCGCCGGCAATCCTATTTGCTGGGCAGTCTGGGCATCGTCTATCTGAATAAAAAAGATTATGGCAAGGCCCATGACTATTACAGTCAGTCGTTGAAGATCATGGGGGAATTGAAAGACGAGCTGGGCGAGGCGCGTAGTTATGCCAACCTAGGCAAGGTGGATGCCCTGCAGGAAAATTTGGATGGTGCGGTGGCGAATTATGAGAAGTCCCTCCAACTGATGGAAAAGCTTCAAAACCGTCCCGGCATAGCCCAGCAGTTTGAAGCGTTGGGTGAGATTTATTTGAAAAAAGAGGACCTGCCTTTGGCCGAGGACTTTCTGCAGAGAGCCAGCGCGTTGTACGAAGCTTTGAAGGATCCGGTCAGTATCAATATTGTGCAGGATAAGCTGGTGTACATCATCAGTCATCCCACCACCCTTCAGCGGCAGAGAGAACAGCTGAACGAGGAGTTGAAAAAACCGGAAGTCCAAAAAGATGACAAAAAGCAAATCTCCGTATTGAAGGATCTCGCCAACGTGCATTTTCTGGCCAACGATCACTCGGCCGGGCAGGAAGTCCTCGAGAAAATGCTCCCCTTGCAGGAAAAAATTCAGGACCTCCAGGGCCTGAGCAGTACCCACGGCAACCTGGGCAGTATCCTGATGCAGAAAAATGATTTGGAAGGGGCCGACCGAAACTTTGAAAAGGCCATCAAGATTCGTGAGGACCAGAAGCAGGACCCCAAAAACCTGACCGAATTATACAGCCAGCGGTGCAACCTTCTGCTGATGCTGGGTAAAATCGACCCGGCTGAGAAATTGATGAAGAAGTCACTCAAGATGAATGAAAAATCCGGGAATCAAGTGGGGCTGATGGTGGATTACCGGAACATGGGAAACTTGAACATACAGAAGACCGATTGGATGGGGGCGGAAAAATTTTACCTGAAGGCTCTGGACATCAACAAAAAAGCCAACAACAAGCGGGAAATGGCCGAGGACTATCGTAACCAGTTCAACTTGTACTTACAGAAAGAAGACTGGGATCAAGCGGAAAAATACGGTTTGCAGGCCCTGGCCATTGCTGAGGAAACCAACGACCTTAAAAATATCTGTAATGACAGCAGAAGCCTCGGGCAAATCAATAATGAAAGAAAGGACCGTTCAAAAGTCGAGTCTTATTACATCAAATCGCTTGAATGTTCCCGGAAGATGAATAATCAAAAAGAAGTTTGTGTGGACCTGCGGTCGTTGGGTCACCTCTATTTGGAAAAAGGTTACACGGAAAAAGCTGAAAATTATTATAGACAGGCTTTGGATATTTCGATCAAGCTGGGCGATAAAAAAGAATTGGCGGAAGACTCTCGCAACATGGGCAATTACCATTTCAGGAGAGGCCGTCCCAGCGAAGCCGAGGAGCTTTATACCAACGCTTTGAAATTATCGCTGGAGACCGGGGATGAGTTCGGCGCGGCCAAGGATTACACCTTTTTAGGCAATTTGAAGTTCAAGGCAAAAGAGTACGAGGTCGCGGACCGGCATTTTCACCAGGCGACGGAAACTTTTAAATCCTTGAAAAATACGGTGAACCTGGTCCAGCTTTACATGACAGTCGCAAGGCTCAATTTGACCGAATCCAGGAAGGATCCTTGTACCGAGTATCTGGACAAGGCGCAGGAGGTTGCTAAAAGTCTCGGAGATCCTGAAAAATTGACCAATTCGATTACGCAAATGCGGAAAATGCTCGAACGAATCGACAAGAAGTAACGAGTCCAAAGAATGTTCGAATGGGGCTTTGGGGTTCGGGAGGTGGCGAAGCATGGATTTTTTAATACCCGGATTTTTCAGGTCCGGCTGTAGTTGTTGGGATTTTTGGAACTCAGGGGACAGGGCCCTAAAAGATTCTTGAGCCAGTTGAAACGATGATCAATGTGTAGTATAACCAATTGATTTTAAATCGTTTATTTTTTATCTGGCGGGCGCTTTAAGGTTGGGTTGGGTGGCGGAGAGGTGAGGGTGTCTGCGGATCCGAGGGGTCCATTCCAAAACCTCTTGGATTGATCTTGACAACCCAGACCGCATTCTATAAATTCAGAGTCAGCATCCAACTTCATCCTATAATTGTTTGTATTAAAACTCTTCAAAAGTTTTTGACCTATGAAAGTTGCCTACAGTCCTCAGTTGATGGAAGAATCCGTTTTCAGGCATTTGAACCATTTGGAGCGGTCCGGTATGCGGTCGGATTACGATGAATACCATTCCCTGGCCGATCCTATATATGAATTACCGGAAGATGACCGCGAAGAAGCCTTTGCCAAAGTCAATCAACTGTTTTTTCTGGAAAAACTGGGTTTGGGAGATTTTGTTTTGCAGGCCCTCGAAGCCTGCGGCCTGATTCCTAAAAGACAAAGGACCCCACAGGAA
Organism: Nitrospina sp.; assembly: GCA_004357435.1. Lineage (GTDB taxonomy): Bacteria > Nitrospinota > Nitrospinia > Nitrospinales > Nitrospinaceae > SMVS01. Next base: position 3,841 of record SMVS01000038.1, read on the forward strand.
GTCACCGTACCCGAAATCACCGAAGGCGACGCCGGCGGGGAAGCCAGCCAATCTGTGGAAGGCTCTGGTGAAGGCGGCGAAGAAGTCGCTCTGGCGGATAATGATGATGAAGAAGGGTCGATGGAAATTACTTACGAGGATCAAGCCCGCCATTTTGAAGAAAAAATAAAAGAAATCGTTATTAAACGTGCCATCAATAAAGTTGATGAAGGTTCCAACGTGCTGAACCGGGTTTCCGGTTTACCTGTGATTGAGATGCGTGTTTTGGCCAGCCGGTTTGCGAACCCAGATGAAATGCATGAACTGGAATCTTTCTTGATCCATGAGTTCATGCACGCCCGCGATATGATGGACCCCGAATTCGATTACGAGGATGCTTTCATTCCCGGCAACCCCTCCATAAAAAATCTCATCACCGCCCGCTTTCGTTTGCTGTGGAACATCTACGTGGATTCCAGGCTGGCGCGACGCAAGATCAAGTCCATATTGACCAAGGATGCGCGGTACCGGGAATTTGATAATTACTACCGCAAAATTCCCGAGGAACAAAGACGGGGTATTTTCAAGGGATTGTGGGAATCTGAAAAGCTGACCCATGAAGAATTGCTGTCTATGGCCACTGACTTGGAGACCATGATCAGCAAATACATCGATTACACCGAAGAATTCACAGAAGAGGATCGCGATTACATTCATTTACAGGGATCCCCTTGTCCGTTATGTAAATTTCCCACTTACAATTGGGTCGACGACCCTGAAAGTGTTTGTGACGAAATGGTTATTGAGGCCATCCAGATCGATTTCGTGGATTGGGAAAGCAAGGATGGCGCCTGCGACCGTTGTATTGAGGTTTACGAGTTGAGAGCCGGGACTTCGTAGTTTGGGAAATGGGAAAAACTTAATGATTTTCCGCGCCCATGCTTGTTAAATTTATTGAATGGAGAAACCGATGACAGAGATAATTGAATTGCCGAAAGAACAGGATCCAATTCTCGTGAAATTTGGTGAGACCGGATCGTTGGAGGAGTGCAAGGAGCAAAGGATTTCTTTGCAATTGGCGCGAGGAAGAATTTACGATCTTTTTTCCAATGCGTTCGGTTATCCCTGGAATCGAAAATTTTTCAGGCCCAAATCCTTTCTGGAGCCTTTTGATGTGGTTCTGCTGGATGAGGAAGATTGGGGCAAAGTGAAAGAAATGGTGTCCCGGTTTGGAAAATATCTGCCAAAAATGGCCCTGAAGCAAGTCCAACAGGAATACGTCCGTGTGTTTGGACATGCGGTTTCTCAGGAATGTCCGCCGTATGAAATGCAATATGGGACGGAAGGTGGTATTCAGTCCCAAACCGATGTGTTGATCCAGCTGGGTGGATTTTACGAAACCTTTGGTTTTGAATTTCCCAAAAGCCGGGGTAAGGAACGCGTGGACCATATCACCGTTGAATTGGCGTTCATGGCCTATTGTTGCTTCCGGGAAGCTTATGGCATATCCAATGAGCATGATGAAAAGAAAATAGCGATCGTCAGAGCCAGCACCAAAAAATTCGTTAGAAATCATATCGGACGCTGGACCCCTTTGTTCGCCCTGTTCACAGCCCGTAAGGCCGAGCGCGGATTGTTCAAGGATATGGTTGAACTTTTGTCTCTCTTTGTCAAAAATGAATGCGCCTTGCTGGATGTGAAACCCATCAAGGTGGAAGAGCCGGAATATCGTTCGCTTTCCTATAGTATGGAAAATGATTTGATCGCCAACGCTCCGGCCGAGTGCGAACCAGTTAAGTAGCCATCCAGCGAAGGGGCTTGATCCCTCATGTAACCAGGCGGGATGGCGAAGGCAATAATCGTTGCCAGTGTGTTTTATGTCTTTTCCTCGGGACGGGTGTCGTCCCCGGGGTGGCGTTGGAAGTGGTGACAATCGCCGGATGAAACCGCTTGACCCGCCGGATCCTTCCTGGCCACCTCCCGGTCCCCTCCCCGGCAACGTGCGGGTGCTTGACTGATCCCCCGATGATCGCCAACCCAGCGGCCCAATCCTTACACCTCATGGTTGCAGTCTAATCCACCAGCAAGGCCATAGCCATGCTCATGGAATAGATCGATCCCACACATCAGGTTGCGTCCCATACCAACACCCCGCGCCGCCTCGTTTCATTACCGGCGACCCGCGGTGACACGCCGTTCACCGAAGGCAAATCTCCGATTGCTTGCGCCATTTGCAAGGGCGCAGTACAGAACGCAATAGCAAAAAGGTGTTCCCTTCCTTCAACGAATCAAAATACTGATCGGCCACGCCCTTGTCCGGGTAATCGAGCCTTTTAAAAAATTAACCGCCGGGTGTTCCCAGGTGCAATTATTAAAAATCCTGAGGCTTGCATCGGCATCTAAATAGGGTAAGAATTTTGTGCTAATATGCTTCAAGCCATGTCCCTAAAGGGATAAATATTCAAGCCAAACCTTGCGAAAGCTCTCAAGGTCAAAGATAAGAAGTTGTCTTTTGCGTGATCATTCTTTTTGCTGGCAACCATTTGGGAGTTTGATTTCCTGAAAATCAGAAGATTGGAGTCCCCTGAATTATATTTTAGGCCCACCAGCGGGTTCCTACTATTGCCTGATTGGCACCGGTCCCGAATTTAGGAGAAGGAAAATGCAAAGGCAATCACACTGATACATGTTTGTATTTGATCCGCTCACTCAAGGATTGGAGTTGCTGGCTCGGAGGGATTTGCAAAAAGCCGAGACGCTTTTCCTCAGAGTCATCAATGACCCTTATGTTCAGGGCGATGAACTGAACCAGGCGCGGGCCTATCTGAATGACATTCGTTCCTGCCAGGCGGGGACCAAAACTCTCGATTTTCAGCGATACAAAAAGCTCTCCAAAAAAACCTCCCTGTCGCTGGATGAGATCAGCCATCTCTTAAAAGCTGTTTATTTTTCATCCTGCCAGACCTTTGCGGAAATTGATGAGGCCGTAGCGGAACAGACTCCAAAAGTCATCAACCGCCTCAAGCAAATTAAAATCCGCGACATCATTGCCCGCGACAACTTATTCCAACGCATCGAGAAAAGGGGGATGCAGGCCATTAAAAAAGACCTGCCGTCGGCCAAGTCCAACGGCGGAAAGGCCGCCTTGGACTCTTTCCGATGGAAAACAATTTATCGGAAATTTATAGAGGCCATCAATCCCATTTTGCTGGAACGGCATTTGGAATTGCTGGAATATATTTTGGAAACCGGAGAAATAGGATTGCTCGATGATCCGAAGCTGACGATTCTGACTCCGAAATATCGTTGGATCATTGAATCGACCCTGAAATCCAAATGGTATTTATTGCGGAGCTATTTTTTCAAAGCCAAATCGGAGATTGAAAATCAATTCAGTAAAAAAGAGGGAACTCGTAAATACTGGGAAGAGGTCCGGTACAAAAAAATACAGGTTTTTGAAAAATGCGGTTTCCATGAGCGCCATATACAAAAGTTTTTGTACATTGATAAACTCAACTACAAAGCCCTTGATGAAATTTACGAGTTCGCCGAAAGTCTCAACTTGAATCTGATTCCCCGGGATGTGAGCCTGGCGTTGCGTGGGGTGAAAAAGGCCAAAGATCATATCAAGGAAAGAGGCGGTTTCCTAATGGGGAGCCGCAAGAAATTTCAGGATCATCTCATCCAGCTGGGTTTTTCCGAGAAGAATTCTTACGAGATCGCCCGCCAGGCCAAACGGGCCAATAATCACCAAATTGCCGAGTCCTTCGAGCAGGCGTTGCAAGTGGCGCGTGACGAGATCTATTGGTATCGGGTGCCCCCCCAATCGCAAACTTTGCGAAAGTATATTGAAGAACAGTCCTGCAAACACCTCAGTACCGTGCGAATTCATCTGTTCGACCGCGGCCGGTTGAATAAACTTCTTCTGCTAACCGGCAAAAGCTCGATCCGTAAATATCTCATAAAAGTCTATGGCGAGGATGTGGTCGACTTGCATTGCTATTTCAGATTGGAGACCATTCACCAATATTACAAACTTAAGTTTTTCGAATATCATGACTCCCACGTCCCGAGCGTTTCAGAGCTGATCAAAATCAGCCGCAAAGGATTCAGGCCTCTGGTGATAGAAGGATTCAATGCCTTCATCAAAAAACGCCGGCTGACCATTCCCCAGAAGCTGTATGAGGAGATGTCCCGCTACCAATCCGTAACATCCTGGGAAGACCCACACACGTCGCCCGAGGAAAAATTCTTATTGCGGTTCTGGTTTTTAATGGATTATGGCGTGTCTATCACACAGGGCATGATCGATAGAGGAATATTCAAGCCCGGTGGGGATTTGTGGGGCTACCTGAAGGTTCAGGATTCGGAGTGCAGGATTTGATTCAACCGGCTTTGCATGTCCTTGAGAGGCATGAGGTCACCTTTCTTGGCGGCGGCGGCGATGCCTTTGCGATAGACCTCGGCGGCTTCCTCCTTCTGCGATAGTTTCTCCAAAGTTTTGCCCAGGGCCAGGTAAGCCGCGGAATAATCTTTAAAATTTTCCACGACCGTTTGCAGAGGAGCCAACGCCTCTTCGTATTTTTGGGTGTCCAGGTAAATCGTGCCCAGGCCAAAATTGGCGATCTGGTCGATGGGGTCGATTTCCAGAACCTGCTTGAACATGCCGACCTGCCTTTCCTGTTCTACGCGGTCCTGTTTGTCCTGCTTTTTTTTCTCTCTTTTGATCCGGCCCTCCTCGACCAATTTCTCGAACTGGATGGCGGTGGCTTCGCCTTTTTCCAACTCAGCATCCTCGATGCGGCCCTGTTGCATGTAATAGATGGAAAGGTTGGTGTGAGCCATGATTTCCTGCGGATCGATCTCAGCCAGCCGCTTCATGAGAGCTATCGCCTCGTCCAGCTTATTTTGTTTTGACAGCATCACCCCCAGGGCCTCATAGCCAGGTGCGAATTTGGGATCGAGCGCGATGGCTTCCCGCAACAATGAAATGGGTTTTTCAAGGTCCTCTTCTTTTTTAAAAAACGACAACGCTTCCTGATGCAGTTTCTCGGCCCGCTCCGTTCGCGAATGGGTTTGGTGAAACGGCAACAGCGCGGTTTTAACTTTGAAAGGCTGGTCCCCGATCGTCACCTCCAACTCCTGATCCGGGCTTCTGAAGTCCTTTTGAATATAGGCCAGTGCGATATTTTTCCCGAGAGAATAGGAATAGGTCGTGCTTTTGATCGTTCCGATCTTTTTATTTTTTATTTTGATGACCGCATTGTAGGGCGGCAGGGTTGCGCCTTCGATCACCAACCCCATCAAAGCAAACGCCGGGGACCCGTATGTCTTCAAACGGGCGATCACTTCCTGACCGGTGTAACACCCTTTGTGGTAGCTGACGGAGCTGTGCTCCAATCCAGTTTCCGGGAGAATATGGGTCTTGTCCATGTCCTTGCCATAAACCAGCTTGCCCGCCTCAATGCGCAGGATCTCGCGCGCCTCCTCGCCGATGGCGGCGATTCCGTAAGGCTCCCCGACCTCCTCAATTTTTTGGATCAACTGATTTTTGAAAGCGGATGGCAACGCCAGGACATAGCCTTCCTCACCCGTCAGGCTTTTGCAAAATCCCCAGACCTCGGTGTCGCCGATGGTGAGCTTTAAAACATCGTTGGGTTTGGTCAGGCGATGCGCCTGGCCGGCCAAAGCTTCCAGAAGGGCCGGGCTTTTGGGTCCCTGCAGGGCCAGCAGGACATCGGGCACGTTCTTGGTGTCAAACGTGATGTCTTCGCGGAAGTGATAGGCTTCCAGATTTTGGATTAAGGCATCCCGCTGGTTTTTTTCCAACAGGAACAAGGCGGAGGTTTCGGAATTCTTATGAACGGAAAAGGAACACAGCAAGCGGGCCTTGCGGTCAGTCAGGGCGTTGTCCAACCCAGAGCCCACTGCCAGTGCCAAGACGTCGTTGGTGGTTTGGGTTTGCAGATAAGTGAACGTATCCTGGCCGGAGGCGGCCGCCAGGCACCAATCGTCCAAAAGAAAATAACCGCAGGTCTCCCGGACATGATGGTGTTCTTCAGAAATGTCGGTGATGGTTTCCATCCACTAGCCGTGGGGCAAAAGCTGGTAATTACGAGTCTTGCCTGGTAATTATCGAGCGCAAAACAGAGCTTGACCCATTTTGCTCCAGCGCTTCGCGGCCAGCGGCACGCTCACGGGAAGATAGATGGTTGACACTCTGAGGCACGCCCACAAGGGTTGAATGCATATCCGAGTCAGGACCTCTTGCGTCCAGCGGCACGCTGGTCAGGTGAGGGAAAAAGACTCGCCGCATCCGCAGGTGGATTTGGCATTGGGATTGACGAAAACAAAACCTTTGCCCTGCAACCCTCCTTGGAAATCGAGCTCCATACCCTTTAAATAAATCAGACTTTTGGCATCCATGAAAACCTGGAACCCGTTCGATTCCACGATGGTGTCGCCTTTATCTTTTTCGGTGAACCCGAGGTCGTAGGACAGGCCGGAACAGCCTCCGCCTTTGACTCCCAAGCGCAAACCGATACCCGGTTTATTTTCCGCTTCAATCAGTTTTTTAACTTCTTCCGCCGCAATCGGGGTGATCGCAACGAATTGCTTTGTTTCAGGCATAACGCTAAGACTCCCAGTGGGTAACAATTTATATCGACTATTGTTTACTCATAGATAAGATTCCAGAAAGCTCAATTGGTTGCATGATTATACAGGAAAATTCACCGGCAGGTCAATTCATAACGGCTCCCCATGAGCCGGAAATATTATTATATAATATTGATATTATTGATATTAAAAATCATCGGGTGGCGTCTGTTTTGTGCTATAGTCGTAGCTGTTCCGAAGGACTCTTAAAAAAGTTAAAACCTTTTATATTGGATTGAATCCAATAGGTTAACGAGTTCACCCCGATGTGTCCTTAAATGTTTGGAAAGGCCGGTTAATGATTAGAATACCCGATTTGATCGCCTTGGTGCAAAAGGAGATCCCTGACGCTGAGGTCAATGCTTTGGATAAAACAGGTATGAGCGACCATTTCATCATCCACGTGACTTCCAAGGAGTTTGTGGACAAGGATGTGATGGAACGCCACCGCTTGGTTCAAAGCTGTTTGACCGCCGCCATGCAGGACGGTAGAATTCATGCGGCGGAAATCAAAACCGCTGTTCCCGGCGAATGACCGGGTGGCTTATTCAAATTCAATTTTTGTATTCACCAGTTTCATAAAGGAGTTCATTCATGTCTGCGGAAGATGAAATTAAAGAAGAAATCAAAAAAAACAAAATTTTGATTTATGGCAAAGGCACCAAAGCCGCACCGCAATGCGGGTTCACCAGTGAGACCATTCAGTTTTTCAACAAATACGGCTACCCGTTTGAAGTGGTTAATTGTTTGGAGAACATGACAAAACGTGAGGCCCTCAGCAAGATGACCAATTGGCCGACGCTTCCTAAAGTGTTCATCGACGGCAAGTTTTATGGTGACACCGATATCCTGGATGAAATGGAAGCCAAGGGAGAAGTTGAACCGTTGTTGAAAGCCGCTTTTGGCGAAGGTTAATTATCATCAATTGAGAGGATTTTATGGCTGATAAATTAGAGGTGGGGGATCGTGCGCCTAATTTCGAGTTGCCAGCGGTATACGGTTACAAGCCCGGGGCCACCAGCCCTTCCGCCGAGCAAGATGTGGTCGTCAAACTCAAGGATTATGAAGGTAAGAAATGGGTGGTCTTGGCATTCTATCTCTTCGACGCCAGTCCGGAGGATACCAAGGCCATGGTTTGTTTCAATGAGTGGAACCGGAAATTTCGCACCAAGGAAGTGGAACTTATGGCCTGCAGTTGGAACGGGGTCAATTCCCACCGTCAGTTTATTGAAGTTTATCAGATGGGATTCACCCTGCTGGCCGACGAGCACAAGAAAGTCACCGAACAGTATGGGGTCATTGAAGAAATTGATGACCTCGGTCAAATGGTCAAACGTGTCCACAGAACCACCTTTATCATCGACAAGACCGGTATGATCCGGGCCATCTGGGACAATATTGAAGACTTTCGCGAGCATCCCAAAGAAGTCTGGGAACGCATCCTCAAAGAAAAAGGCCTTTAGCGCCGCATGCCGGCTGGGTTCCGGTCACCAGCCGGGTTCCGGTCGCCAGCCGGAATTTTCAAATTCCTTTAAAACTGGTTTGCCTCGTAGATATTGCAAATTGTTTCCCGTATTCCTTCCAGAACGGTTTCCTCCTTATCGCCAGCCCCGTATGCAACCGGTGGCGAGATGATGATACGGACCTGCCCGGGCCGAATCACGCCACTGCCTTTTTTGACAATTTGACCGGTGCCAATGATTGTCACCGGAACCAAAAGAGCTTTGGCACGTACTGCCAAAAGGTGGCCGCCTTTTTTGAAGGGTCCGATACGGCCATCCTTCGAACGCGTTCCTTCCGGAAACAGAACCACGGAACACCCGGATTTCAGTTTTTCGATGGTGGTGAAAAAGGCTTTGTAGGCTTTTTTCCGGTTGGAGCGATCCACCGGCACGTATCCCGAAGCCCGCATCGACCAGCCCACAAAAGGAATATTGAACAAACTGGATTTGGCCATCCAGCGGATTTGGATTGGCAGGAATCCGGACAGCGCGAAAATGTCGAAAGCGCTCTGATGATTGGCCACCAGAATCTGTGCCCGGTCCGTCTGGAGGTGTTCGAGGCCGCTGAGATGAACCTCCACGCCGTTCCATCGGCAAACACATCGGCTCCACAGGCTGGAAATGCGGTGTGAAAGGTTACCGCTTCGGTCCACCCATCCCATCAGAATCGATAGCACTCCCAGAATCAGGGAAAGCACAACGATAACAATCCAGAACTTGGTGGTATGATAAATGGCATTGACGGTATTCAAAACTTTAGTAGAGATGAAGTTGAAAGGAGACGGTCTTGCGCGGATGTTACGGCAATATTTTGGGCTGGATCGTTTTGATCAGTGTCGTGCCGGTGTCTCATGGGCTGGCCTGGGGTCCGCAAGGACATCGAATTGTCGGCGTGATCGCTGAACTTCATTTGCGACCTGAGATCCGCAACCGAATTCTTCGTGAGTTTAACATAAAACATTTGTCCAGTGTTGCGAATTGGGCGGATGCCATCAAGCGTGACCGCAAGGCAACGCGAAGCTTTCACTACACCAATATCGATCCCGCCTCGGACCGCTACCGGCAGTCCCGGGACTGCCCGCGCAAAGATTGCGTGACTGAAAAAATCAAGGAGTTCACCGGCCAGTTGCAAAACCAGGTTGCTCCGCCGAAGGTTCGCTGGGAAGCGTTCAGGTTTTTGGTTCATCTGGTGGCCGATGTTCATCAACCCATGCATCTGGGCCACTCCAGGGACCGCGGCGGCAACCAAATCCGCGTTCACTTTCAGAATAAAAACACCAACCTGCACGCGGTCTGGGATCATGGCTTGATCGATTGGCAGGGGAAAACTCTGCTACAATACGCCCGGTTTTTAAATCAGAAGGTGACCCTTGAACAGGCCCGAAAATGGACCGGCGGCACTCCGGAGGACTGGACCAATGAATCGCGAGTGCTGGTTTTGAAACACGGGTACCCCATAGCAGAGGACGGGCGCCTCACCCCGCAGTACATCGAACGAGGCCAGCGCGTGGTGGCCGGTCAATTGCAAAAAGCCGGAGTGCGATTGGCGGATCTTTTGAATCGAATCCTGCGGTAAATATCATCACCCTTGAAGAAGGAGGTCGCGTTGTCTGAAGAAAATCCGATTTATTTTAAACAATTGTTGTCGGGCGTCGATATCGGAAAGGGCGACACATCCGCCCGCAATATGGCCAACTTCATCTATCTCATCGGCGATACCAAAACCCGGGAGTGCGTGGTGGTGGACCCGGCATGGGACATCGACGGCCTGTTGGATGTGGTCGCCGAAGACGACATGAATCTCACTGGAGTGCTGGTGACGCATTACCATCCTGACCACGTCGGCGGCCAGATTTTCGGCATGGACATCATCGGATTGCCGGAACTGATGGCGAAAAATCCGGTTCCCGTCTATGTCAACAAACATGAAGCCGACGGCCTGAAGCAGGTCACCGGGATTTCAACGTCGGATATGAAACTGGTGGACAATGAGGACAAAATGAAAGTGGGTTCGGTCGAAATTTCATTCCTGCACACGCCGGGGCACACTCCCGGCTCGCAATGTTTCCGGGTAGCGGACAGTCTGGTGGCGGGTGATACGCTGTTTCTGCAAGGCTGTGGGCGGGTCGATCTGCCGGGAGGGGACAGCGAGGAAATGTATCGAACGCTCACCCAACGCCTGACCAAAATTCAGGACGAAATTGTTCTGTACCCAGGGCATAACTATGGCGGCAAGGATTTCGCCCCGCTGGGCGAGGTTCGGGAGACCAACTCCTATCTGCAGATCGACAGTTTGGAGCAATGGCGGATGCTCATGGGTTGAGGAATGCCGGTCCTGCTCTAAGGAAAAATGTTAGAAATCCATTAGGTCCATTGATTCGCGTTATTCAAAATGATATAAGCTGACTGAGACCACCGCGGAAGGGATGACTTTTGATGGTACGGACGAGCGGTGGTGGGTCGGATTTTAAGAACACTGGTGGGGGCGCCCATTGCCTGCACCTCTTTAATTTAAGGTAAACGCCATGCGATCCATCCTTTCGATGTTCGCCAAATCGCCATTCAAGCCGCTGGTCAAGCACATGGAGAAGGTGCGGGCCTGTGTCGACCAGATCCAACCTCTATTTATGGCGCAAAATTCCGGCAAGTACGACAAAGTGGCGTCGATTGGGGATAAGATCGTGCGGTTGGAACACGACGCCGATAAGATTAAAGACGATATCCGGAGCCATCTTCCGCAAAGCATGTTCCTGGCGGTGGACAAGCGCGACTTCACGCACCTGCTTTCTGCCCAGGACGATATTGCCGATGCGGTGGAGGACTTGGCCGTACTCCTGCGCATCAAAAACCTGGTGACGCCGGAAGTCATCAAGCCAACGCTGGATCCTCTGATTGAGCACGTGGTCTTCAGCGCTCAGAGTGCTTGTGATTTGATTTCCGAACTGGAAAACCTGTTGGAAGCTTCGTTCGGCGGCATGGAGGCGGACAAGGTCGCAAAAGGTTGCCAGCAACTTGCGGAATATGAATTTGAAGCGGACAAAAAACAGTTTCTGCTGGCCCAACAATTATTTTCCCTCGGCGATGCGATCTCGGCCGCTGATTTGATGCTCTGGAATGAAGTGAGTAAAAAATTGGGTGGAGTGGCGGACAAATCGGAACAAATCGGGAAAACCCTGCGCATTTTTCTTGCCAAGTAAAAGTTCTTCAAAATTATCTGTCTGAGATGATCAGGAGACACCATTGGATTTAAACACCTTTTTGTTGGGATTCGCCATCCTCGTCTGTGTCTACATGGCCTGCAACATCGGCGCGAATGATGTTGCCAATGCTATGGGCACCAGCGTGGGCGCCAAATCGCTCACTTTCCACCAGGCCGTGTTGGTCGCCGCTATCGCCGAGTTTGCCGGCGCGGTATTGGTCGGAGGCCAAGTGTCCGACACCGTGCGCAAGGGCATGGTGGACCCGGGGGTGTTCGCCGACCAGCCGATCCATTTGGTGTACGGCATGATCGCCGCTTTATTGGCGGCTTCGATCTGGCTTCATATCGCCAGCTATCTCGGATGGCCGGTGTCCACTACGCATTCCATAGTGGGAGCGGTTGTCGGATTTGGGGTGGTGGCGGGTGGGCTGGATGCAGTGCATTGGCCCAAGGTGGGATCTATCGTCATGAGCTGGGGGGTCTCGCCCGTCTTGGGGGGGATTATTTCTTACCTGCTATTCCGGTTTGTCTCAGCTCAAATTCTAGACAGGCACAATCCCCTGTTGCGAGCCAAAAAACTGGTGCCTTATATGGTGTTCATGGTGTTTTCTATATTAGCCATTTCGATGTTGTACAAGGGGTTGAAGAATCTGCATTTGGATTTGGCGGTTTCGCAGGCATTCATCATTGCGGGGGCGATCGGCACGGGCGCATTTTTCGTGTCCCGCGTCCTGGTCAAAAAAATAAAACCCGTCGCGGTTGAAGATATTCCCAAACAATTCGCGGCCACCGAGCATATCTTCAAATACCTGCAAATCATCACCGCTTTTTATGTGGCGTTTGCCCATGGCGCCAATGACGTCGCGAATGCTGTGGGACCGCTGGCCGCGGTGGTGGCCATATTGAAGGAGGGAACGGTCCAAATGGAGGTGGCAATGCCTTTGTGGATTCTGGCCCTGGGTGGCATCTGCATTGTCATTGGATTACTGATTTGGGGCACCCGGGTTATGGAAACTATTGGAAAAAAAATTACCGAGATCACGCCTTCACGTGGATTTTGTTCGGAATTTGGAGCGGCCACGGTCGTTTTGATTTGTTCCAAAATGGGATTACCGATTTCGACCACCCACACCCTGGTGGGATCGGTCATCGGAGTCGGGCTGGCTCGTGGTTTGGCCAGCCTGAATCTCGATATCATCAGGAAAATTGTGATCTCCTGGTTCGCCACCGTACCGTTCACTGCCGTTCTTGCCATGATATTCTTCAAAATCATGATGGTCACCCTCTGAGCCCTCCCTGAACAGCAAAACTTCCCCCCTGAAAGTTTGTGATATGATGGGCTTTTTGCAAACGGCTATGCCTTCCCAACGAAATTTATTTCGGTTGACCGCGTTTTATGTCCTGCTGTTTTTCCTGGCGACGCTGGTTTTTGACACAGTGACCCTGGGGATTGGCGTGGCCGCGGCTTTTTTCGCCCTCCAATACTTTTACCAGCGTGGCTTGCATAAAAAACAGTTGTGAATTATTGCTTTTAATTGAGCGAAGAAAATGAAAGTTTCGGGACAGTTGAGAAAAATGACCCATGAGGCCGGCGACCCGATCCGCTACTTTTTAAGCCTCGACGAAAAACCGATCCCCCTTGCCTCCGCGGTGGGGGAGCCGATCACGTTGCGGTTCCTGGGGAAAATCACCTGTGTGGAGTGCGGGCGGAGCATAAAGAAAACTTATAACGATGGTTTTTGTTTTCCCTGCGCCAGGGATTTGCCGGAGGCCGCCCTGTGCGCCGTGCGTCCGGAGACCTGCGAACATGAATTTGGCAATGATCGCGACCGGGAGTTTTTCAAGGAGTATTGCAACGTCGATCATTACGTTTACCTGTCTCTCACCTCGGGAGTCAAGGTAGGGGTGACCCGCCATTGGAATATTCCCTCCCGATGGATTGACCAGGGCGCCGTGCAGGGTCTGATCATTGCCAAAACACCGCAACGCAAATTCTCCGGCTTGATGGAAATCGAACTCGCCAAAAAAATGGCCGACAAAACCAACTGGCGCAAAATGCTGAAGGGGGAAGTTGCGCCGGTCGATTTGCTGGTGCACCGCCAACAGGCGTTCGAATGGATTCCGCAGGATTTAAAAAAATATTTTTTGGAAAATGAATCGGTGATGGATTTGCATTACCCGGTTCAGTCGGTCCCCGCAAAAATTGTCAGTCACAATCTCGACAAGATCCCGGTCTTCACGGATGTTTTGTGGGGGATCAAAGGTCAGTATCTGATATGCGGGGAGCGGGTCATCAACCTGAGGAAATATGCCGGGTACCATGTGGCGTTTGATATCGGCGGATGAAATCGTTTTCCGGCGGGTGCAAGCGAGGCGCTTCCAATAAAAAGGAGCCGACCCCTGCGGGCTGGCTCCCTGGAAAACTTGTGTGTCGAAATTTTTTTCAGGCGGCTTCTTTTTTAGCCATTTCTCCGGAAAAGTAATCGGAGGTCTTGGGTTTGAGACGTGCGTACTGGATGTTGGTGGCCAGCCCCAGTTTGCTGAGCAGGCAAATGAACAACCAGGTCAAGTCAATTTCTCCGGACCGCAACCCGTGGCGGGCCGATTTCGGGAACGCGTGGTGGTTGTTGTGCCAACCCTCGCCCCAGGCGAGCATACCCACCCACCAGCAATTGGTGGACAAATCGCCTTTCAGTTTGAAATTGCGGTACCCGAACATATGGGCGGCGCTGTTGACCAACCACGTCTGATGGAAAACCAGAACCAGTCGCAGGAAGATGCCCCAAACCACCCAGGAGATTCCGCCAATCGCGAATAAAACCAGCCCCAGGGCCACTTGAATTGCGATAAAATATTTGTCCAGAAACTGATAAAATGGGTCGTCGTAGAAGTCCTTGGTGAAATCGCGAATTCTATCCGGATTATCATGTTCGGGGTGCTTGTAAAGCATCCATCTCAAGTGAGACCACCAGAACCCCCTAGCGGCACTGTGAGGATCTTTATCGGTATCCGAACCGGCATGATGCATGCGATGCTGGCCGACCCATTTGATGGGTCCGTTTTCGCAGGAGAGAGCGCCCAGAAAAACAAAAAAGTAACCCACGCCCTTGGGAAGATCAAAACTGCGATGGGTCAGATAACGGTGATAGCCCAAACAAACGCCTAAAGATGCGGTCATCCAGTTGAGAATCAGCATGACGGCAACGGCGCTCCATGAAAACGCAAAGGGAAACAAGGCCAATAATGCACCCACATGGAGAAACAAAAAGAACCCTAGAGTTCCTTTGGAAAAGACCGATTTTGGATGGAATTGCTTGATTTCGCCCATGCTGTGCCTTTCATTGCCAAATAAGGGTTAACTACCTTCATCTATAATAACCGGTGTTGGTTTCGCGATATGTAAAAGTTATGTAACAATAAAGGGCGTCGGGGTGGGGTGTGATGGGGCTTTATACAGGTGCCTGGAGACCTCGAAGGAAGGTTCCAAGAGTGTCGGGAGAGACGCATGGATAAATTAAAAACGATTTTTCATCCGATCTTTGTTTTTATCGGCGTCCAGATTGCCTGGATTATTTTGATGGCCATCTGGATCAACTGGTATTTAAAGAATCGCCAGGATTTCAAGGATTTTGCGCTGGAGATTCAGCCCGAACTGTTCGCCACAGATTTGCACTGGGTGATCCTGCTGGAGGGTTGTTTTTTAATGATGGTGATCCTGGCGGGGGTGTATCTGATTTTCGTTTATTGGAATAAACAGGCACGTCTAAACCAGATGCAGAGTAATTTTGTTGCCAGCGTTTCCCATGAATTGAAATCGCCTCTCGCGTCCATCCAGTTGTACCTGGAAACGATGAAGTATCACGACGTCTCCCGGGAAGAAGCACTGGATTTTGTGGAAACCATGCTCGCCGATACCGAAAGACTTTCCGGTTTGATCGACACCATATTGGAAGCCGGGAGCACCGAACCGAAGAGCATGCAGTTGCAGTTGCAACCGGTCGAAATGAAACCCTTTTTATTGGAGTTGATGGCAGGCTACCAACGCCAATTCCAGGAAAAGGAGTTTGATGCCCGACTGGAAATCAAGGATGCCCCCACGTTGAATCTGGACAAGCAGGCGATCCGCATGGTGTTCAATAATTTGATCGGCAATGCCTTGCGTTATTCTTCCCGCGGAGTTCCGTTTACCATTCGCATGCGCAATCAGGGGAAATATTGTGAAATCGAGTTTGCTGATTCTGGTATCGGTCTCAGTCAGAAAGATTTTAAAAAAATCTTCCGTAAATTTTACCGGGTGCAAAATCGCGAATCGCAAAACATCGAAGGTGCGGGTTTGGGATTGTTTATCTCCAGGGAAATTTTAAAGAATCACAAAGGGAAAATCCAAGTGTTCAGCGAAGGCAAGGGGAAAGGCTCAACCTTCAAAGTCTTCCTGCCCTTGAATGGAGCGGTTACGGAATCAGTGAGCCTCACACCCTAGTGGGGATTGGAACCATGGCAAAAGGAATGAAAATATTACTGGTGGAAGATGAGAGGCATCTGGCCAAGGGGCTCCGCTTCAACTTGGAAAAAGAAGGCTACCAAGTGACCCTGGCGGAAGATGGCGAGGCCGCTCTCCAATGCTGGGCCGACCAGGAGTTCGATATGATGATCCTCGATCTCATGTTGCCAAAGTTGAGTGGTTTGGAGGTGATAAAAAGCATCCGCAAAACCAATGTCCGCTTTCCGGTTTTGATGCTGACCGCCAAATCAACCGAGGACGATCGGGCTGAGGGGCTGGAAGCTGGGGCGGACGACTACCTTCCTAAACCTTTTCATCTGCCGGAGCTCCTGCTTCGCATCAAGGGAATTTTGCGGCGCAAGGAGTGGTACAGAGAGCCGGTCCATCCCAAAGAATTGTTTGAGTTTGACGGCATGTGGGTGGATTTTGAAACCGGAAAAGCCAAGGGGTGCGATGGCGAATTTTATTTGACCAATAAAGAGGCGCTGGTCATGAATTTGCTGGTCGGTAGCCAGGGCCAGGTAGTGACACGGGAAGAACTGCTTGAAAAAGTCTGGGGCTACAATCCAGATACGGAAACTCGAACGGTGGACAACTTCATTGCCCGGCTCAGAAAATATTTTGAGAAAAAACCCCAGAAGCCCAAATACATTCTCACCATCCGCGAAAAGGGCTATCAGTTTGTGGCGCTGACAGGAAAGAAATAGAATACCCCGCCATCCACCGAGCGTCCGGGATTAAAGAAGGAAAGCGATCAAAAAGGAAGCTTGAACCCTTTCAACTGATCCTTCAGTTTGTTTAAGGGAACGCTTTTTGTGGTCCCGCCCAAAAGGCTGCTTTTCGTGGCTTTTCCCAAGAGATCTTTATAGGAGGCCTCATTGGCATTCAACCTCTTGCCCAGGTTGAGCAAACCGGAAAGTGAGTTGTTTGTTTCAGACAAAGGTCCAGCGGTGGCTTTGGCGATCGATTTTTTCAACCGGCTTTCAAATTCCTTGATCTTGGCGTCGAATACCTTGCGCAGGGCCCGGTTGAGAAGCTGGTCGAGGTCGGATTCAATCTGAATGGAATAGTTGTCCAGGGTTCCTGTTATCTGGACGGCGATGTATAAGTTTTCGACTGCGGCTAGCACCTGTCCGGCAATTTTTGAAAATTCGTCGCCGGGTTTGACCGGATAATTGAATGAGACATTTTTAATATCAAGACGAAACTTTCCAGATAAATCATTTTCACCCAGGATTTCAACATTCCCTTTAACAGAAGCCTCGCCCCGAGTAATGGCAACAGAGCCGCCCAGATCGAGGTCGTTCAGTTGGAAAGATTGCAGTGCGACCTCGAGGGTATCCTGGGCGGCACTCCCCGTTCGGTCCAGAGTCAGATCCAAAATAAAACGATCAAAGTTTTCATTTTTAGAGGCATCCAGCTTGAGCACGGCGGGCTTGCCGTGAAGTTTTTGATTGTCGGAAAAATCCCAGAGATCCCCTGAAACCTCCTGATTCAAAATACTAATTCCCAACAGTGCATGGCGCAGGAGAAAGTTGGGAGTGGGGGCCGATTGCGAAAGCTGGGTCGTTTGTTCCTTATTGCGTGCCACTTCTTCCTGGTCTGGCTTGTCATCAGAATCGTTATTGAGGTATGGGCTTACTTGTTTGTAAAGAGACCAGGCGCGATCCAGTTTTTTCTTCAGAGGGCCGGTCACCAGACTGCTGACGAGATTCACCCCGCCGTCCTGGGAGCTGAGCGAATATTTCTTTTTCAACCGGTCCCAATCCTTTTTGGGAAGATTTTTTAAATCAGCCACCAGTTTTTTGGTTCGAGCGATTTCATTTTTCAAGTCGTCTTTCAAGGACTTGATTTGATTCAACTGGCTCTTAATATCCGTTCGGATGGATTGAATTTCAGCGGCGAGAGATTGAATGGTCCCCAAACTTTTCAATCCGGAAATATTCCTGGCTTTATTTTTAATCGAGTCAATGCGCTCTTTAATTTTTTCGATGCCGGCTTTACCCAGTGCCTTGTCCAGCTTGGCTTCCCAGTCTTTTTGCAGATTTTTTATTTTCAACCTGGTTTTTTCAACTGCCTCCAGGGTCTCCAGTTTTTCGGACTTGAGGATGTCTTCGGGCGATTTCAGGTTGAGGCCAGCTGGCATGCCGGGCAGGAAGCTGAATCCGTCCCCTTCAGGGGCTTCCTTCGGTCCTGATTTTTCGATAGGCTTGAAAGGTTTCGCCGGAGAGGTTCTTTTTTTATTGAAATGGATGCCGTCGGCGATCAATTCATCGAGGATGATTTTTTTGGAAAAGGCCTGGATGAGGTCAAAATCGACCACCAGAGTTCCCACTTCGATCAGATTGTTCTCCAGATTATTGGCGTCCGCAATTTGTATGGAACGGATCTCGATGGACTGTTTACTCAGGGAAGTGACCAATGAGCCGATATCGACTTGCGCCTCAAGAATCTCCGACCCTTTTTCTTCAATCGTGTTTTGGATCAGGCCGTCCATGAAAAATAACAAAAATCCGGAGATCACAGCCGTGATCACGATAACAACGCCGAGTCCTAATTTGAAGGCCTGCTTCATGAGATTTTATGGTCTGTGTGAAGGGTTTTTAAAAACTTCGGCGCCGGAATTTTTTCCAAGTAAAGAACATAAGCCGCTCCTGAAAAAATCAGGGCACTCACCAACATCGCGCTTAACTTTAGGCTTATAATCAGGGGGAGAAGCATTTCGCTGAGATTATGCGGACTGATTATGGCCGTCAATCCCGGAACAGCGCCAAACATAAGTGCCAGGCTGATGCGCCGGGAGCTTTTGCTGGAGTTCATGGATTTTAGAAATTTGATGATGGGTCGGAGCATCGGTTGCCAGAGGCACCCCAAAAATTGAGTATGAGGATTGTCCACACTTGCCAAATTTACCTGATTTTAAAACGCTATTCAAGTCAATCATTGCAGGTGATCCCGTAAAAAACAAGCATGCCCTCGAAAGGAGATAGCAAGCACCATGGATGAATACGCCGAAAAACTTATCGTTGCCTTGATGGTCCTCATTCAGGAAAAGGGCGGGGAGTATCGTCTCAACACCAACGTGTTCCAGCAGATGTTCGATTCAAGGCATAACAAGGGAATTCAAGTTCAGGAACTGGGAAACCAGATGGTGTTGAAGCTCGGAGACATGACGGTTCGCCCCGATGAAGCTGAAATGAATTGACGGGGCATTGGAATAGACGGTGATAAATTTTCATTCATTCAGGAGTTGACATGATGGAAACGGCAAAGAAAATGGTGTTGGAAGATTTTATGGCAGGCTTGATTAAACGAAATCCGGGAGAAACCGAATTTCACCAGGCCGTACGCGAAGTGGCTCACTGTGTGATTCCTTTCATCAACGAAAAGTCCAAATACATTCGGGCCCGTATTCTGGAAAGAATGGCCGAGCCCGACCGCACCATCATATTCAGAGTTTGTTGGGAAGATGACCGTGGAAAAATTCGTGTCAACCGGGGATACCGCGTTCAATACAATAATGCCATCGGTCCCTACAAGGGAGGCTTGCGCTTTCATCCCTCGGTGAATTTGAGCGTCCTCAAGTTCCTGGGTTTTGAGCAGACCTTCAAAAACAGTTTGACCACGTTGCCGATGGGGGCCGCCAAGGGCGGTTCCGATTTCGACCCGAAGGGAAAGTCCGAACGCGAGGTCATGCGTTTTTGCCAATCGTTCATGACCGAATTGTGCAAACACGTCGGCGAACACATAGATATTCCCGCTGGAGATATCGGGGTGGGCACGCGCGAGATCAGTTTTCTGTTCGGTCAGTATAAAAGGATTAAAACTATTTTTGCCGGCGTCCTCACCGGCAAGGCGCTTGAGTATGGCGGCAGTTTGATCCGCAAGGAAGCCACCGGTTACGGGTGCGTTTACTTCATGGAAGAAATGTTGAAGCACCAGGGCGATGCGATTCAGGGTAAAACCTGCGTGATATCGGGCTCCGGCAATGTGGCCCTGTATGCCGCTGAAAAGATCATTCAATCCGGTGGAAAACTCGTCACCATGTCCGACTCTTCAGGCTTCGTTTACGATTCCGACGGCATCACTGAAGAAAAGCTGGCATTTATCATCGAGCTTAAATCATTCCGGCGGGGACGCATTGCGGAATACGCAGACGAATTTAAATGCGAATTTTTTGCCGGGAAAAAACCCTGGTCGATTCCATGCGATTTGGCGTTTCCCTGCGCGACGCAGAACGAGATCGACAAAAATGATGCCAACGCGCTGATCAAGAACGGTTGCAAGGCGATCGCCGAAGGGGCGAACATGCCGACTTATCCCGACGCGATTCAACTGTTCCAGGATTCAAAAATCCTGTTCGCGCCGGGCAAAGCCTCCAATGCCGGCGGCGTCGCGGTTTCCGGACTGGAAATGACCCAGAACAGCATCCATTTGAATTGGTCCAAGGAAGAATTGGATACCCGTCTGCGGGATATCATGCGCAGTATTCACCAATCCTGCATCGATTATGGAACTGAGAAGGGTTCTATCAATTATCTAAAAGGAGCGAATCTGGCCGGGTTTAAAAAAGTCGCTGACGCCATGCTGGCCTACGGTGTGGTTTGATACGGATTATTTCTTGTCGTTGCCTTCGTACAGGATGATTTTTACTTTCTCTTCCGTGATGAGGCCCTCGC
>SMVS01000039.1 GCA_004357435.1 Nitrospina sp.
GACGTGTTTCACAAAATGGTTCTCGGTAACGATGGTGGTCCGCACCGAATCGCCGGTTGTGGCAACGGTCACTCGAACCGATCCCAAAGACGGCGGGTCGAGTTTGATGTTGATCTCTTTTTGCGACCCCATCCCACGAAAAGAGATCCGCTCAATGATCTGACTGGCCACAGTTTTTTCTACGGAACCCCGTTGACCATAGGTTTGAGCCAGTACTGGTTTAAACACCTCAGTCGATTTACCGGCGCTGGCCACCGCCGTCCCGGTTTGTATCGCCAAACCCTCGGCGCTGGCAGAGTTCAGCGGCGTGGCGCCGTTCAAATTCAAAAAGGCATTGACCGCGGCTTTAAACGGACTGGTGGATGAGGCCGCCGGGTTCGTGTTGCCATCATTGCGTAATAATGACGCCATTTTTGCCAATGGATCACTATTCGCGTTGGATGCATTATTAGAATTGGAATCGGGTTTTGATTCGGCGTTGCTCTGGTTCAGGGAAACATTGGGCGTGATCAATTTGACGGGCAGTTTTTCACCCGGCGCTTCGGTGGCGTTACCCTTGAGTCCGTTCACTGGCGGTAGCGTCGCCAGTAAAGGACCGTTCTCAATTTGCGCCAGTTGGGTCGCTGACACGGTCGAACTCTGCTGGATCACTTTCTGCGCCTGCGCTTGACTGAGCCCGGCTTGAATCAAATTTTGCAGAGCCAAGCTTGCCGGCAGGCCGGTCTGCCCTTCAACCGCGTTGGCCAGAGGGCCGGTTTGCGCCTGGGCTCCGGTGGCGTTCAGCAGTCCATAAAGAGATCGAAGTAATCCGTTGGCTTTCGGATTGCCCACCAGGTTTTCCAAAAGCGTGTCGATGATTTCCGGATCGATGTTTAATTTTTCTAATTGGTCTCTCAGCGCTTGCTGGTTGGCGGTCAAATTTTGTGAACTTTCATTGGCTGGAACTTGACTCGGCTCCGCTTCCAATGCTTCCACCGGAGGCGCAGTGTTGGCTTCCGCGGCAGTCTGCGGATTCTCCGTCTCCTTATTGACCGGTTGGTCGGAACGACCCGTTGGCGCGTCCTCAAACGGCGCGGGACGGTGTTCAACCTGCTCAGCCACCCCTTCCGGCGGCCCCGGCCGGTCGGATCGGACGGGAGTTTCAACCCGATCATTACGATCGCTGTGAACTTTTTCCCGAACCCTGAAGGGATCAGCCGCTGTCCGGTCGTTGGTAGACTCTCTCGGCGTGAAGTTGGTCTCCGCAACCGAGCGGTCAAATTCCTGACCCAGAACCTGATCGAAACCGGCTCGCTCGGAGGATCCGGTAAACAAATTCGGGTTCCCAGCACTCGCTTGGCTGAAAGATTGGGTCAGCAACGCCACAATGTTGATGTCAGTTGGCATAGTTTGAAATCTTTAATCGGGTTAACGCACACTTCTCGGGTCTATCCCGACTTCAGAAAAGCAAAATGTGTACCAAACAGGCCAAACCAAATAAGTTATTGAATTTTCAACGATTGGGTTGATGGGTTGAGGCAATGCCGGACCCGGTTGCTAGGCAATAAATTCCTTTTCGGAAATTTTTGCACCACCGGGCAAGCCAACCAGCGGCAGAAGGCAAGCACAGGATCACAAGATAAGTCAGCCACAGATGAACCCAGACCGCTCCGTGCGGGGCGAATGAATAATTCAATTCACTGCAGAGGAAAAAGGGCATTTTTAAGTTGTCATGCTGAGCGCCAGCGAAAAATCTGGGTTTTATGTCGCCCCATTTATGGGGCGGGGGCATTAGCGAATAAGCCCCCTAGCCCCCTTCGGAGAAGGGGGGACACATCAGGTTTTCCATCAACGCTGTTGGGACTGATCCAGAATTTTCGGGTTATGCAAAGATCTCCTTCCAAAAAGGGAGGCGCTTGGAGTCGAGCTCTGCTTTCACTCAATAATCTTCAGGCGTGGTTTGCTGAGTTTTGCCATCCGCCTCCCCCGCAAGGAGGCACGCTGGCCCCTTAGCAGGGGGGGCAAGAGACTGACCGTTGGAAATGATGCCCCGCAATTATTGAGTGCCACCGGAGCCTGACCTTTTTGCATCCAGCGGCACGCTGGTTAGTAGTCTTTGATGGGAAGTTTTTGGGGCAGGTAGATCGGCGGAGTGAGGAAGGTGAAAATCTCTACAATAGTTTGCGCGGCTTCCAGAGTGTCGTGGTTGACCCGGTTCATGTTCGCCACCTTGTTCTGGAAAACGGTGATGAAATAATCTTCTGCCGCTTGTTTCCGGTCGGCTTCGGTTGAGTAGCGCGATTCAAGGGTGGCCAGCGTTCCGACATCCACCCACCAGCCGCCGCATTTGGAGCACTGGTCCACTTCCATTTCAAGCTCGCGGCTGAAGCAATGGCGATACAACAGCGTGCTCTGGCATTTGGGGCAGATGTGCTGATTGTTGCGGAAGGTTTTTACGCCATCGGCGCGGCGAACAGTTTTTAACAAGCTTGCTCCCGCACCGGGCAGGCGTTCCATCAGCCGCTTGATTTGCAGGGTGTCGAACCAATAACTGCCGCAACCTCCTTCGCACGCCAGAACGTTGACTCCGGCCACCGAAATTTTGAGCAATTCATTTTCACATGCCGGGCATTTCATCACGAGTACCAGTCTTCCATTCTCATTGCCAACAAACTCCATTATTACCGGGATCACGGAATCCATTCCATCCCAATTTTAATTTTACTAAAGAAAAATGGAAAAGCATTCGATTTCTCTATAGAAGGATGGCAGAGAATCAAAAATTTGAACCGGTAAAGGTTTCTCCAGGTCCAGGTTTGTATTTTCTCTTTTAAATTGAGTAGGTTGCCGGTACTCTGACAGTTACCTGGGATGATGGTGTGGTGAACACTTATGGCTACACTGCCCAAACCGGCTTCACTGCGGCGGTCTTAACCAACCCGTAATGGTTTGACTGGTTTTCCCACCGGACTCAGCTCTTCGGGGCTGGGTCCAGTTTTTTAAGGGGCTTCAAAAAATGATTAAGAAAAAAAGAAATGAAAAAGGTTTTACTTTGATCGAGTTGATCATGGTGATCGTCCTGCTGGGTATCATGGCCGCGGTTGCCATCCCGACGTTCATAGATTTGAGTCAACAGGCCCAGGATGCCCGCCGGGATGGCGCGTATGCATCCTTTTTAGGTTCCATTACCATGTTGCACGCGCAGTATCTTTTGCAAAGCACAACGTATACGGAAGCGGATGTGATCACCAATACCACCATCAGCGGCGGTACCGACTCTCAGGTGGCCGGTACTCTGACCGTTACTTGGGATGATGCTGTTGTGAACACTTATACCTACACGGCACAAACCGGACTCACTTCCGCGCAGTTGACCAACCCGTAATTGTTTAACTGGTTTTTTTGCAGGACTCAGCCCTTCGGGGCTGGGTCCTTTTTTTTCCAAATTCAGAGTTCAATGTGTTTTATCAATTGATGTTATATTGTCCTTCTCTTCTTGACGACTTGGTATAACCCCACCTGGCTCGGGTGTCCCGATCCTTCCTCCCCTTGGTAAGGGGAGGCCACAGGAGGGGTGATTTGTCTTTTTGAGGAGCGATCCGCGACGAAGAACCTCTGTTTTCCAGAAAACAACACTGTGACTCCCCGTTATGACTCCTAAAACTTCTTCATGGCTGGTGCCGGGAATCCTGATCGCTCTTTATGCAGTGGTCCGCACCCAGGGTCTCACCGCTCTGCCCATTTTTTCCGATGAAGCCATCTACATTCATTGGGCGCAGATCATCAACAGTCAGCCTGCCGAATTTCTCATCTCCAAGGTGGATGGCAAGCAACCGTTGTTCTTTTGGCTGAACACGGTGACGCTCAATTTTTTTGCCGATCCGTTGCTGGCGGGCCGGAGCGTTGCGCTGGCGGCCGGGGGCGCGTCGGTTGTGGGTATTTTCTGGATTGGCCGGACGCTGTTCTCCACCGCCTCTGGTTTCATGGCTGGGTTGATTTACATTTTTTGCCCTTACATGTTTTTTTTCGACCGGCTCGCCCTGGTGGATGGCCTGCTTTCGGCATTGGGGATATGGGCATTTTTAGTATCCCTGTATCTCGCTCTGGAATTGAAATCTCTGCACATGGGATTCCGCTGGTTGGGAATTTTGTTGGGGCTGGCCTTGCTCACCAAAGCCACCGCCCTGCTGTTGTTTCCGGTGATGCTGGCAGTTTTATATTTATGGGACGTGCACCGCCGCCCCGAATTTTGGAAGCACCTGGCGACGGCCGGGTGCATCATTTTGGCGATCAATCTGGTGGCATTTTTGGGCGGACCCGGGATTGGCGTTCAAGGCCGGGTGCCTTTTATCCATCAACCGGGTTATTTTATTTCCCCGGCAGAGCTGATGAGTTTCCCCTGGTGGCTTTGGTTACGCAACGCCTGGGTGATCCGCGATTTTTATGTCTCCTATTTGACTGTGCCCGTGGTCATGATTCTGCTGGCCGGGATCGTTTATTTCATCCGGGAACGCGATCCAAAAGAAATGGCGCTTTGGCTCTGGTTCGTCATTCCCACCGGCGTGATCGTGGTCGTGGCCAACGGTTTTTTCTCCCGCTACATGGTCATGATGGTGCCGCCCTTGTTGTTGCTCACCGCCCGGACATTGGAACGCCTGGCGGCCTGGTTGGCACAAACCCTCACCAGCCGGTTGCATTGGGAGGTGCAAGGCGGCAAGCGGAACACCCTACTGGCGATTCTGTTGATATTCACGTTGTTGCCCAGCGCAATGTTTGATTGGAAGTTGATGCGGGAACCGCACACCGCGCCCTTGAATAAATTGGATCGTCTCTTGTATATAGAAGGCGCGAACTCGGGTTATGGGGTGCGCGCGGCCGCCGAGTTTTTAAGGCAGGAAGCGCATGCGTTCCAGGAGAAAAAGGGCTATGCGATGCCGTTGCTGGTGGCCACTTCACCCGGCAACCCGGCGGAAGGCGTCCTGGTTTATTTATGGAACGACCCAGCCATTCTAAAAGTCCCGGCCCATTGGTGGCCCCAAACCCCGAATCTTATTCCGAAAGAAAACCGGTTTTCCCTGCGGCCTTCCATTTACCAGAGTACGCCGGCCATCCGGCGGGAGGCTCACATCCTTGATCACGCACGTTTCATTTATCCCCACACAAAAATTCCTCAGGAAACATTTTTGCGGGACAACCCGAAATTCAAAAAAGTATGGAGTTTCATAAAACCCGA
>SMVS01000040.1 GCA_004357435.1 Nitrospina sp.
CATCCAAACTAATGAAGAGGGACTATCGTGACCAGAAAAGCATTGGGTAAAGGCATCCACGCATTGATACCGGATTTTGTAATCGGCACCGATCCCACCAAAGCGCAGGACGGTTTAAGAGAGTTGCTGATTGATGAAATCATACCCAACAGTTATCAGCCGCGAAAAAATTTTAATGAAGAAGCCTTGCAGGACTTGGCGGATTCCATCCGAGAAAACGGCATTATTCAGCCGATCGTGGTCCAAAAAAAGGATGACCGGTATGAGCTGATTTGTGGTGAAAGGCGGTGGCGGTCGGCCCAGCAGGCCGGGCTTAAAAAAATCCCGGCGATTGTCCGCGAAGCCAGCAGTAGGGAAGCATTGCAAATCGCTCTCATTGAAAATATTCATCGTGAGGACCTCAATCCGATTGAGGAGGCCCACGCTTATCAGCGGATGCTGGACGATTTTTCTTTAACCCAGGAAGACATCGCCCAGCGTGTCGGTAAAAAGCGTGCGACCGTAGCCAATTACCTGCGGTTGCTCAAGCTGTCCCGTCCCATCCAGGAGGACTTGATCAGTGGCGAGCTGACCATGGGCCATGCCCGTGCGTTGCTGGCATTGGAAACACCGCAGGACATGGAAACGGTGCGCCGGGAGGTGGCCAAAAAATCCATGAGCGTGCGGCAGGTGGAGTTTTTCATTCAAAAACTAAAGCGCCGAGGTCCAAAACGGCATCCAAAAAATATAGCCCAAAAGGACATTCATACTAAAAACATGGAAACCGCCCTGCAACGTCATTTCGGGACCAAGGTGGAGATCGAGCCCGCTGTCAAAGGGGGCAAACTGGTCATCCACTATTATTCTAATGACGATCTCAGCAGGATCCATGATATGATATTACGGAAAGAGTGATTCAAAAATTGCCGACGCGTTCAGCAAGCCTGCAAAAACCCTAATTCCCAGAGGAGGTCATCGGTGGCCAACAAAAATTTAGCCAGCAAGGAAATCAAGGCTTACATGGGTGAAGATGCGGTCTTCAAGGGGGTGCTGACCTTCAGCGGGGCGGTGCGTGTTGACGGTCGCCTGGAAGGTGAGGTGCATACCGAGGGCACATTGATCGTGGGCGAAAAAGGTGTGCTGGAAGCGGACATCACCGCCGGCACGGTGGTGTGCATGGGCAAGATCACCGGTAGCATCAAAGCCACCGAGCAGGTGGAAATTCACGCCAACAG
Source organism: Nitrospina sp. (assembly GCA_004357435.1). GTDB lineage: Bacteria > Nitrospinota > Nitrospinia > Nitrospinales > Nitrospinaceae > SMVS01. The sequence continues at coordinate 1,215 of SMVS01000040.1, forward strand.
CGTGATGATCGGCAATATCCAAACCCCCTCCCTGTTTATTGAAGTGGGCGCCCAATTCGACGGCACCTGCGTCATGTCCCCGAACGCGGACAATATCATCAAACTGGTACCCGAAGAAGAAACCGGTCTCAGCTCCTCAGGCTGACGGCCCGCCGCATTTCCACCCTCCCTGTTTTACAAACGCCCTCCCTATATTTTCCAAACTCGTTATTAACCAATTAGTTATTGAGTAACTGGCCCGGACCCTATACAATAAAATGAACTATGGAGCATCCGGAAAAGGGGACCTTGTTTATTGTGAGTACGCCCATTGGCAACTTGGGTGATGTCACTTACCGGTCGGTGGCAACATTGGAAAAGGTTGACGGGATCGCGGCTGAAGACACCCGGCGCACCCGCATCCTGTTGAACCATTATAAAATAGCCACGCCTCTGGCAAGTTTCAACAGTCACAACCAAACACGCAAAGGACCGCAATTTATCAAGCGTTTGAACCGGGGTGAGCACCTGGCGCTAGTGTCGGATGCCGGAACGCCGGGCATATCGGACCCGCTTTTTCATCTGGTCCAACTGGCCATAGAAAATGAAATCCGGGTGGAATCGTTGCCGGGTCCGTCGGCGCTGTTGGCCGCCTTGACGGTATCCGGTTTGCCCATGGACCGATTTTTGTTTGAGGGATTTTTACCGCGGAAAAAAAGAAGGAAGCAAACGTTGGCGACCCTGGCCAGTCAGCCCACGACGGTGGTGCTGTTTGAATCGCCGCACCGCATCGACAAGACCCTCAGGGACCTCCGCGAAGTTTTTGGGAATCGTCAAGTCGCGTTGACCCGCGAGCTGACTAAATTGCATGAAGAAGTTTTGCGCGGTACTCTGGACGAACTCGTAGCGGCCAGCCAGAATCGCAAATGGCGCGGCGAAATAACCGTAGTCATTGCGGGTGAAAGTAAAAGAAAGGATCGAACCAGTTCATGACAATCATTTCAGTGGTGGGCCCCAAGGGCGGCATCGGCAAAACAACTTTATCCATCAACACCACCGCGGCGTTGACCCGTCGGGTGGCATCCCGCCCCTCCCGGCAAGGCGTTGGCCTGATCGATCTGGACCTCAGACTGCCGACAATCTCCAGCATTCTTGACAGCCATCCCAAGAAAACATTTTACGATTTGTTTGAAACTCTGGACAACAAATCCTATCAGGTGGAATTTCTCCGAACGGTTTACATGATCCTTTCACGGTTCGGTCAATATTTGGCGGGAGACATCCAGGCCGACGATAAAAAACTGGCAAAGATTCTTTTCAAATATCAAAACCTGAATTATGAATTGTTTCGCTACGAGGCCTTCCCATTCGGCGATGCCCTGCATGAACTGTTCATGGAGCGGGTGAATGTCCGCACCGTGGATCAAATAAAAAGCCTGGAGCCCATCCTGAATAAATTTGATCTAAAGAAATTCCGCTCGTTGATCCGGGACAGTGAAAATAATTCATGGCCGGTGCTGGAGGAGTACATCAATTTCATTGAAGAGTACGGGTTCTCTTTTTTGGGCGGGGAAGTACCGATTCTGGGCAAGCGGCTCCACCGGAAACGCATCAACCAGCCCGAGTTTCTTTTGTTGTTTCTAAAAGTTCTGGAAGGGGTTGTTAAGAAGTTTGACTATGTGGTCCTCGACACCCCGGCCGGCGGCGTCAATCACCTTTCATCCCTGATGAATATTATTGACCAGGTCCTGTTCATTTTTGATTTGAGCAACACCATTGCCGTCAACGGCAGTATCGATGCGTTGCATTCGTTCATTGATTATTATGAGGATTTTCAAAAGGACGCGATGCGCGGCACCTTGACCGGCCTGGACAAAGAGTATGTGGATCGGGTGATCCGTGAGCGGGGCAAGAATGCAGTTTGTGAATCAATGAAAAACAAAAAACTGGGCATCCTGTTCAACCGTTGTCAGGATTCCGATGCTATCAAAAAGGCCCTCGGCCAATTGCGGGAATACCTGGATACGCTCGACAAATATCAACAATATAAAAACCGCATTCATATCGTCGGCATGGTGCCCAACCATAAAATCATCAACATCACCAACAACCGCTGTGCCCTGTTTTATGATATGGACATGGCGTTGACCGCAAGAATGGATCAAATTGCCGAGAGCATTGTGTCCGACAACCAAAATTGTCCCACTCTGGGGGATCCCGACAAGGAGATCATTCGTTACTTGAACAGTTCGGAGAGGCCCAAAATAATCAAGAAACTGACCCAAATTGCCGGTAACTTGCGGGCTGCCAGCAACTTCAGCTGAGTATTTCCATGTTTCTCCACAGGTACAATTTTTTCATCAAACATAAAGTCCTCGCCGCGGCGCAATATGATTTCCTGTTTGCCGGGGATATTCATGACTTTTATGACCCGCCAACCCGCGATAAATTTTATCGCCTGATTGAAAAATTGGAAAAATTCAAAGGGGAGTGCACATGGTCGGAATCGCGTCTCCTCAAAAAGTTTCGTGGCGCAAATTTTGGATTGCGTCTGCAGGGCGATCGGGTGTCCGTGGAAACGTATATTTTTGATGGTTCGCTGAGAATTGAGGGAAAGCATCTGGGCGACATGACCGTTCGCAACCGATTGGTCATCGCTCAGGGGGCTTACCAGGAAGGCGATGTTTCAGCCGCCGAAGTAATTTGCCAGGGCCAAATCATCGGCAACGTGAAGGCCAGACGCAAAGTGACCATCCTCCCCGGCGGCACAGTGGTCGGGGACATTGTGGCGCCTGCTCTGCAATTCGATTCCGGAGCCTCCTTTCAGGGCAATTGCCAGGTGGACCTTATTCAAAGCAAGGCAGTGAGCCCACCCCGTAAAAGCTTGATCGCCCAATTATTTGGATCGGGGTAAAAAAAGCAAACCTCCTCCTCTCAATCTTCCCAAGCCAGAGTTGGATTGATTTTTTTGTGCCAGAGGTTTTATGACTCCGAGAAAACTCAGAATTCTCAATATCACCGAATACAACCTCCTCGCCAACAAAAACCCAACGGGCAGTTACGACCGGACCACCCGCGAACACCTGTACGCAATCATAAAGAAGTTGGAGCGGCCCTCTTTTTTGCTGTCCCGTCTCGAAGTAAAACTGCACCAGAAATTTTTAGGAGCAAGTTTTTCCGCGTTGGAGGACAAAGGCAAGAAGGTCAAATTCGAGATCGCCCGGTATCGTCTCACCAGCAAAATAAAATATTCCATAAAGTTGGCGGCTTTAGCGGTGATGGTTCTATTGTTGAGCGGTTGGGCGGTTTATCACCTCGTGTTGAGTCACGAGACCCGGAAGGAAGTGGATTTGGCATACTATGCCGGGTTGAGCCGGTTGGGTCTGGTGGCCAGCGAGGAAGTGGAACGGATGCGCCAGGATCTGGAGGTCACTTCCCAGGACCTGGTCAAAACCAAAAAGGAAAAGGAAGAGTTGGCGCAAGTTGTGGAACAGATGATCCACAACAACAAGCTCGCCAAAAACCTCAAATACATCGTCAAACAAATTTACAACGATCCCCGAACGGTGTATCGCAGGCAAAAAGACCACGTGGCATTGAATTTCGATGGTCGAACCATCGCCCGTTATTCCACCCAGCCGGAGAAGTGGTATCTATTGGGCATCATCGAATCGGGCGTCCTGCGGGTTTATTACGATAACGATATACTGATGGAGGTTGAAACCATTTTCGGACGCGCCGGGGAAGAAACCCCGTTGGGTGAGTATGAAATCAAAAACAAAATCTATAATCCCACCTGGTATAAAAAAGAGCGGATCAACGGCAAATGGCAAGTCCGCGCGATACCGTTCGGCGACCCCGATCATGAAATCGGTCATTGGTGGATGGGCATGAAAAGACTGGGGCCGCCGGTGGCCGGTAGTTATGGCATCCATGGGGTCAACGTTGGCAAATCCAATGAATTTTTCAAAAAGAATTTCGACTGGCGTAACGGCAGTGCCGGTTGCCCGAACATTCAGGCCTGGTACCTGCACTTCCTCGCCCAGGTGGTTCCCAAGGGCACCCGCGTCAACATCGTTGCCAAAGACAAGCGGTCCGCTCCTGCCAGCAATACCGCCGCTTGAAAATTGCAGGCGTGTCTCAATTAAAAAGGTTGCCCCCAACCTCAAACCAAAATACAATCCCTAGCAACGTGTTCCACGCACCACTGTTATCGAATCCATCCTTTTAAATTTAAATTCCAGATGACTAAAAAATCCAACACAAAATCTCCCTGGGGAGGCCGGTTCAAGGAATCCACCGATGATTGGATGATCCGCTTCTCGGCCTCAATTTTCTTCGACCGCCGGTTGTACGCCTACGATATCGCGGGCAGTATCGCCCACTGCAAAACTCTTGTTAAAGCTAAAATTATAAAGCCGGGGGAATCGAAAAAAATCATCTCCGGACTGCAACAAATTCTAAAAGAGTTCGAGCAGGGAAAATTCAAGGTCAAGGAAAGTCTGGAAGACATTCACATGAACATCGAGCAGAGGCTCATTCAAATCGCGGGGCCAGTCGGCGGCAAACTGCACACGGCGCGTAGCCGCAACGACCAGGTGGCACTAGACATCCGGTTGTACCTGCGCGATGAAGTCGACGCGGTGCAGAAAGGCATCCGGCAATTGGTCAAGGTGCTGATCCAGCTCGCCCGGCAACATGTCGAGACCATCATTCCCGGCTACACACATATGCAGAGGGCGCAACCGATTCTGCTGGCGCACCATCTGCTGGCCTATGTGGAAATGCTAGCGCGGGACCGGAGCCGGTTTGAAGATGCGAAGAAGCGCATCAATGTCATGCCGCTGGGTTCCGCGGCGCTGGCCGGCACCAATTTTCCCATCGACCGCAAACACACCGCCAAACTTTTAGGTTTCCAGGAAATCACGCACAACAGTCTCGACGCGGTGAGCGACCGCGATTTTGCCGTCGAGTTTTGTTCCGCCTCGGCTCTGCTGATGATGCACCTCAGCCGGTTTTGCGAGGACATTGTTTTGTGGTCGACCAGTGAATTCGGGTTTCTGGAGCTGTCCGATCAGTTCACCACCGGGAGCAGTATCATGCCGCAGAAAAAAAATCCCGACGCGGCGGAACTGGTGCGCGGTAAAACCGGCCGGGTGTACGGCAACCTGATGAGCTTGCTGGCCATGCTGAAAAGCCTGCCGCTGGCTTACAACAAGGATTTGCAGGAAGATAAAGAACCGTTGTTCGATACGGTGGAGACGGTGAAAGGATCGTTGGCGGTGTTCCATGGCATGCTGAAGACGGCTCGCTTCAAAAAAATTCCGTTGAAACGACTGGCGGAAGAGGGATTTTTAACCGCGACGGATTTGGCGGATTACCTGGTCATGCAAAACGTGCCGTTTCGCGAGGCGCACGAGATCACCGGCAAAACAGTGGCGCATTGTATCGCCACCCATCGCCATCTCGACCAACTGCCGCTGGCCGAGTTGCAAAAAATTTCGCCGCGGTTCAAAAAAGATGTGTACGATTTTATTTCCATTCCGAAGTCAGTGCAACGCAAAAACGTGTACGGCGGCACCGCCAAAAAACGGGTGCAGGAGCAGATCCTGCGCTTATCTAAAATTTGGAAATGAATTTTTAATGAATGAATCCAAAATTCTACGCGGAACGCTGAGAGCTTTGGGTAAGTACAAACGCGAAAAACCGAGATGCTTTCCTTCGGCAAGCTCAGGACAGGCTACCGGCTCAGCATGATAAATAAAAAGTTAAATCACCCCCCGCCCTCTCACAAAGAGGGAGCTAAATGATTCCCCCTTCGGAGAAGAGGGGCACATCGGTCTCCAATCGAAGCTATCGGGGTGGGACCAAAGTTTTGGGTTATGCCAAGGTCTCCTTGAAAAGGAGGGGGATTTGGGATTGTCGTTCTGGAGAAACGCTGTGACGAAGAATCTGGGGTTGTGCAAAGATTTCCCTTTGATAGAGACGTTTTCTTTTAACTTTAGAAATTAACCATGAGAAACCTTTTCTCAAAATTTCTGCTGATTTTGCTTTTGCTGACCGCCCTGGCCCTCCACGGCTGTGGCCGCAAAGGCCCCCCCGTTCCCCCTGCCGCCAGTACCCCTTCGGGGCATGAGGCTTATGAAGGGATATCGCACGTGACGCTGGACTCAACGGGTCACACTCCTCTTGCGCTCAATAATCTTCGGGCATAATTCAGAGGGCACAGCCATCTGCTTCCTCTGCCAAGGGGCCAGCCACCGGTTGATAGCCAAATAATTCCTTAAAAAACAATAAGATAATGTAAAATAATGAGGGACAAACTGCCCTCTTTATGCTATAAATTAAGCTTGGTTTTTTATCGCCATTGGCGTGGTTTGGATAATTAGCCTAAAAAATTCAATTAGTTAAAGGTTTAATCGGTCCGGTGGGCAGAACCCATACCAGTCTCATGCCTGGCCTGGGGCCGAAATGCCCCAAACCGTGCCTTTTTGTTAACTCATCTTATTAGGGAACTCATTGATGAATAAAGACCAAGTTGCCGTTTACCTGAATGAGCACCCGGAATTCTTTAACGAATTCCCGGAACTTTTGCACAAGATCAAGTCGATCGAGATCGCAGACCTCCCCATCGCACCGCTCCAGACCTTGAGCATCGCCGACCGCATTCTCAAACGGGCGCAAGATGACAAAGAGCATTTCCGGAGCCAGCTGGAATGGTTCATGGAAATCATTGAGGCCAACGAAAAAATTCAGGAGCAATTATTTGAAGTCGAACTTACCTTTTACCACAGTCTCGATTTTTTCCAAATGATTCGCAAGTTCCGGCAAGAGATTGTCCGCCGTTTTGAAATACCCGGCGTGGCCATTTTTTTGGTGAAAGGCAAGGGCGGCCGGCTGGAGCAACTGGCGTCAGCAAAAGGCGTGGACGGGTTGCAATGGGTGGACCGGACTACTTTGCTCGACTGGTTTCCAAAAGGACTGGATGCCGCGCTCACCAGTGAAATGGCGGAAGGGTCGCCTTTATTCGAAGGCCACTGCCAAGAAAAAATCCAGTCACAGATCATACTCCCCATCAGAATTCACGGCCAATTGGCGGGAGCCCTGGCTTTGGGAAGCGCCAACCCGCTTCACTTTTATGAGGGACTGCGCACGGATTACTTGGAGCGCACCGCCGACAAACTGGGCATGGCTATGGACAACCAATTCCTGGTGGACCGGGTGCGCCACCAACCCATCCGGGACGCGATCACCGGCGTTTATCATGCCACGTGTTTAGAGCCCATTCTGGAGCGTGAATTTGGCTGGGTGCGCCGCCATCAAACCACTCTGGCTGGCATCAAAATGCGAATTGACTATTTTGGAAATCTCATCAATACTTATGGTAAGCCCCAAATGGATAAAGTTTTGGCCGAAATCGGGAAAATCCTGGTGGCGGAAGCGGGCCTGGGGAACCTGTTAATCCGTACCAGTAAAGATACTTTTCTCATCCTTTTGCCGGGCGTGAATCGGGATCAGGCGTTACCGATTGCAGAGCGCATTCGGGACATCATTGAAAGCCACTCTTTCAATCAGAATGAACTTGAAAAAGTGACCTTGACGATGGGGATTACAGCCTATCCCAGCAGACGGGTCAATTCCCCTGCGCAATTTATTGAGGCCGCGGTCAAGGCCATCGAAAGCGGCGAAACCGATAAAAGACGAGTTGTTTTAGTGTAATGATCAGACTAGCCCAAGCCAATGATGCGAAAACTATTCTGGAGTTGATCGAATTCCACGCGGATTCGGAACAGATGTTGTTTCGTACCTTGGACGACATCCGTAACAATATCCAGAATTTCCTGGTGTATGAAGACGCTGGCGTGGCCATCGGCACCTGCGCTTTGAGTGCCTGCGGGAGCGGGCTGGTGGAAGTCCGTTCGTTGGCGGTGCACCCCGGCCATTACCGCAAAGGTGTTGGCACCGCGCTGGTAGAACATTGTATCGAACGGGCAACGCAAATCGAATTTGAAAAAATTTTTGTACTGACCTATGCCCTGCCCTTGTTTGCCAAGCTGGGTTTTGAGATCATCGACAAAGCGGCACTGCCGCAAAAAATCTGGAAGGATTGCCAGGTTTGCCGTAAGCAGGACCATTGCGACGAAACGGCCATGATCCGGCCTCTAGCGAGGCGCGCAGAATTGCAAAGCAGTCCAGGGTTAGCGCTCAACAGTTATTGATCCAGGTTGCACCTGGAGGCAACCGGGCTAGGCCCGGAGCTTAAGGGGTCGAACTCTACCACCCTTCAAAAGTTGTGGCGCATAATTCAAAAATGGCGAACCACCCCTCCTGTATCCACCAAGGGGCGGAAGGATCGGGAGACCCGGTCCAGGTGGGGTGATCCAGTCTTAGGTTTGCAAACCTACAGACTCGATGGAATGCTCAGAGGTAATAGCGAATGATCAATGCCTTTTTCAGTGCCCTATCC
>SMVS01000041.1 GCA_004357435.1 Nitrospina sp.
AATTTTTGGGCCGGTGGTCGCCATCATTCCGTGCAATAATCTGGACCAGGCGGTGAAGATCGTCAACGATTCCCAGTTCGGGTTGTCCTCCTCCATTTACACGCAGGACATCAACCGCGCCTTCCAGGCCATCGGATCGCTTGATACCGGGATCACATACGTGAACGCCTCGACTATCGGCGCCGAGATTCAACTGCCGTTCGGTGGCACCAAAGGCACCGGCAACGGCCACCGCGAAGCCGGCACCGCCGCATTGGAAATTTTTACAGAGTGGAAATCCATCTACATCGACACCAGCGGTAAATTACAGAAGGCCCAAATCGACGATTGAGCCATTCGCTCCTTCGACCCTCTCCCATGAAAGGGAACTATTATTTTCCAGTTTTCAGTTTTGTCCAGCGGCAGTAAAGGCAACTCCGTCTACATTGAATACGGCTCTTCCCGCATCCTGCTGGACGCCGGTCTGGGACCGCGCGCGTTGGCGTCCCGCCTGGCTGACATCGGACGCAGTCTGGACGACCTCAGCGCGGTGTTCCTGACCCACGAGCATTCCGATCATGTGCGCGGCGTGAAAGCCTTGACGAAAAAATATCCCGTTCCCGTTTACAGCACGCGCGGCACCTACGACCAAATGCAGAGGTCCACCGGCAAAGTGCGTGACTGGCGATGCCTCGACCGGGAAGACGAAGTGTCCGTCGGGGCCTTGCAGGTGGAATGCTACGCCACCCCGCACGACGCGGTGGAGTCGGTCGCCTTTGTGGTGCGGTGCGGCACGCGCCGCCTGGGCCACGCCACCGATCTGGGATGCATCAATGACCATGTGACAGACCGTCTAAAAAAATGCGACGCCCTGCTGGTGGAAGCCAACCACGATGTTGGACTGCTGGATTCCGGGCCTTACCCCTGGCCGGTGAAACAGCGCATCAAGAGCGATGTCGGCCACCTTTCCAATGAAGCCTGCGGCGCATTATTGTCCGCCGTCGACCACGACGCCCTGCAAACCGTGGTGCTGATGCACTTGAGCGAACAAAACAACCGTCCCGAATACGCCGTGCAAGCCGCGCAAAATGCCTTGGCGAACGAATCGATTCGCCTGGTCGTCGCCCGCCAAAACAAACCCACCCGCCTGATCGCCATCGACTAACCCTTCCTTTTGGAAATCACTAATCAAGTACAAAGAAAAACCTGTGAAGGGTCTCACCTGGCAAAGAGAGAATGCGGGAGTGGTTATTTTTTGACAGGATCACAGGATGAAGAGAATATAGAAAACCTCTCTGCATTTCGTTCCTGCAGAGGGAGCAATAGAGAGCTATTCTGGTCTCTTTAATCGATTTTTTATGAAAGAGTCCTGTTTATTACCAATTGAATAAACATATTTGAAAGCTTGATCAACTAATGAAGTATTTGTTAGTTTAGCTATTTTCTCTTTGGTTTGGGAGGCAAACCTTTTCTCTAAGTTAGAATTATTAGCCGCAAAGAAAATTTTTGAAGGGCTTAAAGGCAAGGCGATTAAACAATTGGAATCTTTTATACCCCGTATGTAAATACAGGGATGATCTGAGGTTAAAAGGGAATACCCTGTGCCTCCTAAGTCCATAACTCACCAATGCATATTGCAAATTTCATTTAATACTTTTGAATTGCACATCCAATCGCTTAAGGTTGAGATTCCAAAATTTGAAATTCTATCTGGGTAAGTTTCATTTGAGAAATCTAAAAAAGTGGGAGGGTCATCAGGCCCTTTTAGTGATTCATATTCCTCCTGACTCTCAACCAATATTTTTTCCATTGCTTCAATTCCTTCTAACCGAACTTTTTTGATAAATCTTGGCCCTCTGTATCTTAAAGAAATTAGAAACTTGGCCCAGTTAAAATACATTTCCTCTGTTAAGTTTATTATTCCGTCGGATAATATCTCATTCATAGCAATTGCTGCAGGAGTATCGATATTATTATTTAAAAATTTTTCTATTGCTTGTTTTTGCTCTTTAGGGACGTTTTCTAAGGAGTAAAGGTAGTATTCAAAAGCAGTGTTTTTGGCGGATATCCTGCTAGAAATAAATCTGTTTTCGATCCAATAATGATATTGGAATTTTTCGTTTTCATCTGAAATCCATTTAGACAAATAAAATTGAGGAATGTAATGGTGTTTCTTTGGATCACTCATAATGATAAAAATGGATTAAATTTCTGTGAGCAAGCATTTCCGGTAATCTTCATATTATAAATGTTTAACTTTTAACAGTTTATATTTCTTTTTCCTGTATTATTTTTGGTTTATTGAATTAAAATGATCGACCTTGAAGACAAAATTCTGGGGAGCTGGTTGGGCATGGCGGTGGGCGATGCCATGGGGCAGTCCGTCAAGGGTCTCAAACCGGAAACGGTCAAACAGTATTTCAAACAGGTGGATGGCTACAAAGATGTGCGGCCGTACATCGGCAAGGGCATCAAGCGGTTTCGCATGCCAGGATTGTACGGCACCCCCACGCAGATGGCGTTGGCGGTGGCGGACGTTCTGCTGAAAACCAAAAAGCCGGATGGCGGGAAAATTTGTCATCAGTTGCTGGAGTTAAGTTTGCACGGACCCGAAAACTATTTCGGCGTGTACCGCCGACCGGAAGGTTGTTTCTATAAAAATTTACAAACCCTGCCCCATCGTTCCGACCCTTTAATTGCCGACACCGCCACCGCGTTTGGAACTTATGCGGTCATGGCGGTGCCGCTGGCGTTGCATCAACGTCCACAAGGCCTCTTGAAGGTGTGCAGTGCCACCGCGTTGTTGATGAGCCGCCACCCCTGGGAAATTATCGGCACGGCGTTGCTGGGTTTTTTGGTGGCGCAGTTTTTGACCTGCGAACCGCCCGGCGAAGAGGAGACGAGCGGTGCTCCGCGCGATTTAATATTGCGGGCGGCGAAGTTTTGCCAGGAGGCGGAGGACGCCTTGCAGGCCGGCCATCCCGAATTGTGGGGGGAGGCGGAACGTGATGCCAATGCCATGAGTAAAACTTTCACGGACCTCCACCAGAACTATGCCGATTTCCCGCAGGCGAGCCAGTGGCTTGCCGCCAACGCGTCGTCCTACAGCAAAATCGAAATCGTCCATGCCACCCAAGGCTACATACTGACTTTGCTCCCGTTGGCGGTGCTTCTGATGGTCGACAGTCCGCCCAATTTTTCACAGGTGCTGACCCGCACTCTCAATCTGGGCCGAGAAGCCGATAAATTGGGTGCCTGGGTGGGGGCAATGGCCGGGGCCTGGCACGGTTTGCAAAGTATTCCCCAGGACTGGCAAAGCGGGTTGGTCAATGGTAAGGAAATCCGACTGCGCGGGCAGGCTTTGGAGCGCCGCCGCCTGCCTGGCAAAGCCAAACTCCTGTTGGAGATGGAGTTGGGGCTGACCCAGAAAGAGGCGGAGGAGCGTCGCCGGTTTCTGCCGAAGGAAACCCAAAAGGCCCCTAAAAAAGGCGCTTCACCGGAGGATTTATGGGAGGCAGAGGACCCGATGGCGCAGTTGCGCGAGGATCCCCAAAAAAAGCGGCAATTTGAAAGGGATAAATCGCGCAAAAAGCGCGATCGGCGCCAGCATCCGGGTTTTCTGGATGAGGATGAATGAGGCCCTTCTGGCGCCGGGCCCGGGTGCTATCGGACTCACTAAAAAAATGATAATTTGCTACCTCAAATGGCCCAAAATCGTGTATAATATATTGATACTAAACATTTTAGGGTTTTACTCCGCTCGACTCCGGCGCGGCGTTTGAGATGCGGGCTGAACCCAAATTGGGAATCATAATGAAGGAGACCACCGTGAGATCCGGAAAAATAATTTTAGGCCTGTTATTGCTAAGTTTTTTGGCGACTCCCGTGTTTGCCCAGGGTCCGGCTCCCGCTCAATCGTCTGCCGCTCCCGCGCTGGTTTTTGGTGACAACCTGAAACCGGGCATGCCGTTGCAAGCGGCTATCAAATTGCTGGGCGTGCCGCACAGCATCCATGTCAACCGTGGGTTGGAACCGGCCACGGACAGTATAGAAATCAACTTTCCCGATCAGGGCATTCGCGTCAGCGCCATGTCCCTGAACTCCAAGCTGAAATCCATTGAACTGTCTGCCTCGTACAAGGGGACTTTCCAATCCGGAATCAAATTGGGCGATGCGTTTACGACGCTGGTTGAAAAATACGGGGTGCCCGATAGCTATGAGGTGCAAGTCGCCCGTTACCCAGATCAAAGCATAGATTTTACCATTAGAAACAACCGTGTGGTTGCTGTAAACGCGTTCAGTGAAACCGCTATGACCCAGGGTGACCTCCAGGAGGCCCAAGCCCAGGCCATGATGGCCGCCATGATGACCCATTTGAAAACCGAAATGCAGAATCCCCTGAAGGCCGCTACCAATGTGGAAGACAGTTTGAAAAGGTTGACCGAATCCGTAACCGAAGCAGTCGATTCCGTCACCAACCCGAAGGCCACCGTTCAGCCGGCGCGCGCATCAGCCGGGTTGGTTTTTGGTGGCAACCTGATGCCGGGGATGTCTTTAAAAGCGGCTATCGAATTGCTGGGCGTGCCAGCGTCCGTGCGTGTCAACCGCGGGTTGGAACCGGCCACGGACAGTGTGGAGATCAACTATCCCAGTCATGGTGTTCTCCTGCGTGCCTTATCTGATGGCCAGACGGTGGGAGCCATCGAGTTGGCCGCGACATTCCAAGGAACGTTCAAATCCGGTATCAAACTGGGAGACTCGTTTCCGACGTTGGTTGAGAAGTATGGGGTGCCCGCCAGTTACTCGGGGCAGGTGGCACGTTATCCTCGCGAAGGTCTGTATTTTCTGATGAGCAACGACAACGTGCTTTCGGCCAAGACTTTTAGCAAAGAAACCAAGCTGGTCGAAGCCCAGTTGATGAACCCCTAGTTGCCGTCCTCAACATGGATGATTAACAGAATGGTCCTTCACGTAAGGGCCATTCTGGTTTGCCCGCCTTGATCCAAAAAATCGTTTTTAAAAACTCAGAGTGGTGATTTCAAGAGCGGTCGGAGGAAGGAATCACTGCGGCAGTCAGCGTGCTCCAGGCACTGCAGGAGGGACAGACTCCTGACCAGCGGTCAAAAGCGGATTCGCATTGACTGCATTGGAACCGAATGGCTGTGTCGGCAATTTTATCATAGACAGATTGAGTGATTTCATCTGCTCGGGCGGTATCGTTTTTCTCTTTGGCAATTTTGAGGGAAAACAAGCGGACCGGTAACGCGGGATCGGAAATATTTTCCAGAGTGTCCAAAGCCTCACCGGTTTCACCCTGCTTCAATTGCAGATCAGCCCATATCATGCCGAGAGTTTCTTTTGCATGATTTTCCGATTGACGTATGGCTTCCTTAAAAAGCTTGAGGGCTTCGCCAGGCTTTCCCAACTTTTCATAGGCCCGATGCATCCTGATCAGGCAGATGGGTGATCCGGTATTGCGAAACCCGGCCTTCCAGACCTTGAGGGCCGCTTTGAAGTCGTCGCATTCCAGGTGAATATCGCCCAGCGTGATGTAAGCTGGCAACGATTGGCTGTTTTCACGAATACTGCGCTTGAACTCGGCAATGGCCTGTTCAAATTTTTTGCTTTGGACCAGCTGAGATCCTTTTTGATAAATGATTTCGCTCAACAAGGCCTGCTCTATTTTGAGTTCCGCGGGCTCATGGATTAAAGGCAGAATCGATTTTTGCGCGAGATAAGCTTTTTCGTTGAGGTTGGCTTGCTGGTACGCCCGGCGCAATTTTCGTAAGGTCAGGACCGAGTTGGGTTGCCGATGCAAAATGGCATTGAGGATTTTCACCTCCTGTTCATGCTCGCCCGCGGCGGCGTGGTCTTGTGCCAGGCTGAAGCTGACTGGAATATTCTCAGGATTCAGGCGGAGCGCTTTCTTATGCAGGTCGATCGCTTTACCGTGTTGGCCCGAGGCACGATACAGATTGCCGAGTTGGTTCATGGCGTCGACATGACCCGGTTGCCTCCCAAGAATTTTTTCAAACAGGGCCAGGCCTTTTTTATCTTGCCCGCTGGCCACGGCATTTTTGGCTTGCAGGTAAAGTTGTTCGGATTTCCGGGTATTTTTTTCCTGAGCTTTGATGACGCGCGCGACCTTGAAGGTCTTGAAGGAGTTTTTAAATTGTTTGAATCCCGTTAATAAAAAGGTGACCAGCCCTCCCAGCAAGATCCAGACCAGGGTGAAGGCGACAAAGGGTACCTTGATCGACAGGTTTTGGGTGAGGTGAACTACAATGTCACTCGGATTGAGGAGAGTGAAATAGACCGTCAGCGCGACAAATATTATGAAGGAAAAAATCAGTTTCAAGGACACAAGGGCACTCTCGGCTGGTTAATGGGAACCGAATTTAGAGGTGGGAATGGCCATAAGACTTATTCATTGGGTGCCGGAAGAGCGGAGCCGCGGTCGTCATCAATGAGATGGTCACGCTGTTTCTCTTTTTCCACTTGATCCATGCAGGTCACACAATGAAGAGCGAAGGGAACGATATCCAACCGAGGTTCGGGAATGGACTCTGCGCACCTCGCGCAAACCCCATAGTCACCATTTTTTATTTTATACAACGCTTCCTCCACCAATTTCAGAGTTTCCCTTTCCTGCTCTCCCAAGTTTAAAATCATTTGCCGGCTAAAAGATCGGGCCGCGTCATCGCTGAAGTCCGCCAGCATCTCGGTGAACTCTTCCTCCTGATTGGACTGACGCGTTTTTTTTAAATCACCCAGCAGGTTGGCTCTGATTCCTTCCAGCCGGTCTTTGAAACGGGAAAACTTATTGCCA
>SMVS01000042.1 GCA_004357435.1 Nitrospina sp.
CATGGCCCTGTCCCTGATCTACACGTTCGGCCCGACATTTCGCGCGGAAAATTCCAACACCAGCAGGCACCTTGCGGAGTTCTGGATGGTGGAGCCGGAAATGGCGTTTTATGACTTGGATGACAACATGGACCTCGCCGAAGAGTTCATCCATTTTCTTTTCAAGGACGTGTTGGAGCATTGTCAGGAAGACCTGGAGTTTTTCAACACGCGCATTGATAAAAAACTTTTGGAAACCCTGAGCCAGGTAGTGGATCACCGGTTCGAGCGCATCCCGTATTCAGAAGCCATTCATCTATTGGAAAAATCGAGTGAGAATTTCGTTTACTCGGTGGAGTGGGGGTGCAACCTGCAGGCCGAGCATGAGCGCTACCTGGTGGAAAAGGTTTTTAAAAAGCCGCTCATGATTTACAACTACCCCGAATCGATCAAACCTTTTTACATGAAAACCAATGAGGACGGCGAAACGGTACGCGCCATGGACGTGCTCCTGCCCCGGTTGGGAGAAATCATCGGCGGCAGTCAACGCGAGGACGATTATGAAACGCTGATGCAGAGAATCCATGCCAAGGAATTGAACCCGGATGAGTATTGGTGGTACCTCGACCTGCGCCGCTTCGGCTCCGCGCCGCATTCAGGGTTCGGCCTCGGTTTCGAGCGCCTCGTGCAGTTCGTCACCGGCGTGGAAAATATTCGCGATGTCATCCCGTTTCCGCGCACGCCCAAACACGCCGGTTTTTAAATTTTCGGCGATCCAAGCCAACATCTTCGTTTGTTTATTTAATTCCGCTCCAGCAGAACCACCGACTCGACGTGCTGAGTTTGGGGGAACAAGTCGATCATGCGCACATCCTTAAGGGTGTAGCTTTCTTTGAGCAAGGCAAGGTCCCGCGCCAGGGTCGACGGGTTGCAGGAAACATAGACGATCCTTTCCGGATTGAGCTTGGCAATGCCCGCAATCACCCCTGACGAACAACCTTTGCGCGGCGGGTCCAGGACCAGCGTTTTCACCGGCATGAGCGTTTTAGGTTTGGCGAGGTGTTGCTCAAACGTTCCTTGCAGGAACCGGCACCCATTCAGCCCGTTCAACTTGGCGCTTTTCCTCGCGTCTTCCACCGCGGGTATGCACTCGTCGATGCCGGTGACTTTGGTACCGCTCTGTGCCAACCAGAGACTGATGCCGCCGTTGCCGCAGTAGGCGTCCACCACCGGGCCGGAGATCACCCATTCGCGAATGAGGTTGTACAAGCTCACCGCCTGATAGGGATTGATTTGAAAAAAGGAGTTGAGCGATAGATGAAATTGAAGGTCGCCCAACCGATCCGTCAAAAAATCCTGGCCCGCCAGCACCCGGCTACGCGGTCCCAGTATGATGTTGGTCTTCTCATGGTTGAGGTTCTGCACGATGCCTGAAATTCCAAACTGCTTCTGCGCTGTAGCGTCGGCGAGGTCGGCGAGGAATCCGTCTTCAAACCGGCCCTTGTTGGTGATGAGGCCGATCAGGGTTTCGTGGGTGACGGGGGAATGGCGAATCATCATCCCGCGCACCAATCCTTTGTGGCTTCTTTCGTCATAGATCGAGACGTTGTGTTTTTCCAAAAGTCCGCGGAGCCATTCTTTGACCGCGTTGATCGGTTCCACCAGAATGTCACACACTTCAGAATCGACCACCTCATGCGTGCCCTGTTTGAAAAACCCGATCTTCAACCGGTTGCCCGGTTTTTGCACGGCGAAGCTTCCCTTGTTCCGGTAATGGTAAACGGGGTCGGCGGGCATGGGTGTCACGGCAAAGGGCAATTCGAGTTTACCAATGTGTTGCAGGGCGTCGGTCACCACCCCGGTTTTGAAAGCCATCTGTTGTTCGTACTTCAGGTTTTGAAATTTACAGCCGCCGCAGTCGTCGAAGACGGGACACACGGGTTCGGTGCGATGGGGCGACGATTCGATGCGCTCGACGACCCGCGCCACCGCGAAGCGCGGTGTGGTTTTAACGATGTGCGCCATTACGCGGTCGCCGGTCAGGCCACCGGGGATAAAAATCGTGTAGCCCTCGTGCCGCGCGATGCCGTCACCGCTCGACGCCAGGGTATCGACGGTCAATGGCAGGCGGTCGCCGCCTTTCACGGGTATGTTATATTGCTTCTTGGCCATAGGGGTTGGACTCCGAAAATTCAGTCAAGATAGTCTAATTGCCGCAAGAGCGCAAAGCAAATTTTCCTCAGGCTCCCGTGAACGATCCCAAACATTACATTTGCATCATCGGCGCCATCGGTGAGGAGATTGCTGGCATCAAGCAGAGGATGAAGATCGAGCAGTCCCTTGCGCTGGGCCACGCCCGTGTCTTTATCGGCCGTTGGCAGGGCGTGGACCTGTTGCTGGTACGATCCGGAGTGGGTCGCGCCCGGGCCCGGCAGGCCCTGGCGCAGGTATGCGACAGCCATGCGGTGGGTTTTATTCTGTCGATCGGTTACGCCGGCGGGCTGGACCCGTCCTTGAACGTCGGCGATCTGGTGATCGCCGATAAGGTGTTCGATCACCCATCGGACGCCACCGATGAAAAAAATTTACGCGGGAGAATTATCAGCACGGCTCTGGTCAACCAGGCCATGGCTTTGCCCTGCCCGGCGGACACGGTGGTGGTCCGCGGCGCATTGCTGACTGTCGATCGGGTGGTGTCCGATCCCGCCGCCAAAAAAGAATTGGGATCACGCTATCCGGCGCAGGCCGTGGAGATGGAAACCACCGGACTGGTGCGCGAGGCGGAAGCCCGCGACATTCCGTTTTTATCCATCCGGAGCATCACCGACACCGCCGACCAGCAACTGCTGGACTGCGCCCACCTGGTCAAGGCCGATGGCGAGGTGTCGAAACTCAAAGCCGGATGGCACGTGTTGACCCATCCCGGCGATCTTAAAAGCCTGGTCGCATTGCGCGGCCACGCGCAAAAAGCCACCGCCCGGCTCACCGAATTTTTAACGTTATATCTTAAAAATTATAAAGCCGGAGAGAACACTTGATGGAAGGTGCTGCCGCCCCCGCCGGGTTTGGGGCCACCGGTCAATAAATGTATTTTGCCGCCGACCACAGCCGAGCCCAAGCCATGACAAGCCCGGGGCATCGGCGCCCGCGTCTCCCACCGGTTTTCACTGGCGATGAACACTTCGTTTTCGTCGAACGTGCCTTCACCGGATTCCCCGCCGAACACATATATTTTCCCCGCTACCGTTTGTGAGGTGATGCCGCTTCGGGCGGTGGGCAACGGGGCGCGGCTTTGCCAGATGCCGGTTACTGGGTTGAACGCTTCGTTGACGTTGAGGTTGTCATTGTAGTTCACGTTGATGCGGCCGCCGATGGCGTACAGCACTCCGTCCGCCACCGACACGGTGAGATGGTCGCGCGGTGTCGGCAGTTCGGCAAGTTTTTCCCAAGTGTCGGTCGCGGGGTCATACGCTTCATGGGCCGGGGTGTTGACCAGGCGGAACAGTTTTTTGCGGGCGCCGCCCACGGCATGAATTTTTCCCGCCATAACGACCGCCGCCAAGGCTCCGCGCGCAGTCGGCAGATTGGCTTGTTCACGCCACCGGTCCTGTTTGGGGTCGTATTCGTAAGTGGTGTCGACGGGAATCCAGAATCCGGAAGAGAATCCGCCCACCACGTAAATTTTTCCATTGAGTGAAACGGCGGTGGTGTGGTGCAGGGCGCGGGGCAGGGGGGCCCGCTCCGACCATGTGCCATCAGCGGGATCGAACACTTCCACCCGGTCCGTGGCGCCGTTCGGCGTGAAGCCGCCGATCAGGTAAACTTTACCGTCGTGGTTGACGACGGCCACTTCCGTACGCGGCGTCGGCGTGGGCGGAAGTTGTTGCCATGATCCCAGGGGTTGAGCGCCGCTGGTGGCGGCAATCAGCATTAAAGCAAAAAAGATGGCGAGGACTCGCAGGCGCATGGCCGTCTCCATTTAAAAAGTTGATCGGGGATTACCCGGTGCGCAGTCGGTCAAGCTCCTTGATCTGCGCCAGCAGTGCGGGCAGGGTTTCGAGCTTGAGCATGTTGGGTCCATCGGACGGCGCGTTGTCGGGGTCGGGATGCACTTCCATGAACAACATGTCGACCCCGACCGCCACGGCGCCGCGCGTGAGGTGCGGCACCAGTTCCCGTTGTCCGCCCGATGTCGTGCCCTGGCCGCCGGGCAGTTGCAGACTGTGGGTGCAGTCGAAGACCACCGGGTAGCCGTGTTCGCGCAGTAAAACCAGCGACCGCATGTCGACCACCATGTTGTTGTAACCGAACATGAATCCGCGCTCGGTCAGCATGATTTTTTCGTTGCCGCTATTTTTAATTTTGTCGACGACATTTTTCATATCCCACGGCGCCATGAACTGGCCTTTCTTCACGTTGACCGGAATTCCCGTTTGAGCGGCCTTCACCAGCAGGTCGGTCTGCCGGCACAAAAAGGCCGGAATCTGAAGAACGTCCAGCACCTCCGCCGCCGGGTCGACTTCCTCTTCCTTGTGCACGTCCGAAAGCAGGGGCAGGTCCAGCTCCTGTTTGACTTTTTTCAGGATGCGCAAGCCTTCCTTCAAACCCGGTCCGCGGTACGATTCAATCGAGGAACGGTTGGCCTTGTCGTAGGACGATTTATAGATGAAAGGAATTTCCGCGTCGAGGAAAACCTGCTTCAGCGATTGCGCGGTTTCGAGCGCGTGTTTTTCGGATTCGATGACGCACGGTCCGGCGATCACCACCAGGGGATTGCCGCCGCCGACTCGAATGGCACCGATTTCAATTTCACGGGTTTTTACGATTGAAAAATTCATAAGTGAGAAGGGTCCGGGTTGGCGATCAGGGAAGCGGCACCGGATGCGGTGTTTCGGTGCGGGGCATCAGTCCGTCCGGGGCCAGCAGGCCGTACGTGATCTCCCGAACTTTTTCATTATTGGTGGCCTTGAATACGGAGGCAAAACCCCTCGCTTTGATGTCCTCCAGGTTCACTTCCAAACCGTCCGGCTGGGTGACAAAAATATAATTTATTTTTTTGGATTTGTCCTGCACCTGATTCAAGATTTTCAATTCGGTTTTCCCTTTGCGCAGAACATAAATGATGAGATCGCTTGCCATCGGATTGGACTTTTTAAAACAATCAGCGAGGCTCACAAATCCCATGATGGTAAAATTTTCCTGCATGATGAAACGGGCCAACTGCAGGCGCTCCGGTTTGACCGGGTCCACGATAAAAATAGTTTTGTAATCCATCCTTGTTCCTGTCGATAGGGTCTCGAAATACCGGGCCAGTCTAACATCAAAAAACACGGCAAAGAACCAAAATCATTAGCTTTAAAGCTGGCGGTTTGGGATCGGTGCCATTTGGTTTGACTTTACCGGGTTTGTTTGAAAAACTGATTTAAGCAAACTTTTAAAGGGGGAATCTCATGGTTTGGATGGCCAGGATGATGGGCGTGTTTCTGTTGGTTGTTTGGGGATCGCAACCCGCCATCGCACAGGACCAGATCATGGTGCTCAAAATCTCCGGCGCCATCAATCCGGTGGTCGCCGATTTCGTTGAGCATGAAATTGAGTCCGCCAACGCCGCCGGGGAAACGCTGATCGTTTTGGAAATGGACACGCCGGGCGGGCTGGACACTTCCATGCGCCAGATCATCAAAGCCATTCAGACCTCGCGCGTGCCGGTGGCCGCTTACGTTTCTCCCAGCGGGTCGCGGGCGGCTTCGGCGGGAACCTTCATCACCATCGCGTCGCATATCGCGGTGATGGCGCCCGGCACCAACATCGGCGCGGCGCATCCGGTCAATTTGATGGGCGGCGGTAAATCCGGCCAGGGTGAACCTTCGACGATGGAAGAAAAAGTGGTGAACGACGCGGCGGCCTACATCCGGTCGCTGGCGGAGGCGCGCGGACGCAACGCCTACTGGGCCGAAAAAGCGGTGACCCACAGCCAGTCGATCTCCGCCGAGGAAGCCAAAAAACTGAACGTGATCGACTTCATCGCCGGCAGTGTGGAAGCGCTGGTGCTCGCTGTGGAAGGGCGCGAAGTGGCAGTGGCGGGTGGCGAAAAAATCATCCTGCACACCGAGGGCAAAAAAATCGTCTATCGCGAACTGAACAAGCGCGAACGAATCCTCGACATCATCTCCAATCCCAACATCGCTTACATCCTGATGATGATGGGCATGGTGGGCCTCTATTTCGAGCTGTCCAATCCAGGGTTGATCCTGCCCGGTGTGGTAGGCGGCATCAGCATGATCCTGGCCTTGTATGCCATGCAAACCCTGCCCATCAACTATGCCGGTCTGTTGCTGATCATGCTGGGCATGGTCCTGTTCATCGCCGAACTCAACACGCCGACGTTTGGCCTGTTGTCCGCCGGGGGGACGATCGCGCTCCTGCTGGGGTCGCTC
>SMVS01000043.1 GCA_004357435.1 Nitrospina sp.
AGGTCGTCGGACACATTGAGGACGGTAAGATACAAAGCCGGGTAGAACAGGGCTGTGAACCCTAACCAGATTAGCAGGGCCAACATGGTGGCGCCGCCGGTGATGTCCTCTATCCCCAAAATCATGGCCGAAGAATAACAGCTCCCGATAGGGAACGCAATTTCGCAAGGCAGGTGCGACCATGACGCAGGCAAGTTCCAAATTTGGCCGGGCAGGGGAGCGGGCCACGATAAAATTTTTTTAAAAAACCGGCTATCGGACCATTGAAAAGAATTTCCGCACCCAGGCAGGTGAAGTGGATGTCATCGCCGAGCATGAAAAAGTTTTAGTGTTTGTGGGAGTTAAAACCCGTTCCGGAAGTCAATTGGGGCATCCGGTAGAAGCCTTGACTCCCTATAAACAGAAAAAAATAGGCCAGATTGCCCGAGGCTTTTTGGCTAAACATAATATTCAAGACCGGCAGTGCCGGTTTGACGTGGTTTCGATTTCAGGGGACCCGGAAGCCGCCCAAGACTGGTAAATTGAATTGATCCAGGATGCCTTTCGGATTTGAGCGGTAAATTTTCAGGGAGAAGTTTCCTGAAAATTCCACTCACTAGAGTGGCGAAACATGTAAATCCCGTTAGGTCAATCGGGCTGGAGTTTTGAGCGGATACCTTGTATTATTCATACCTTAGGCGGATTTTATCCAAGACAGCGATGATTTTCAGGCCACGCCTCCGGAAATAAGTGTGGGAACCGGGAACCAGTGTGAATTATATTAAAAGTTGTGTGTTTATCACTTAAAATATACTACATGAACTATTCAGGAGGAATTTGTGACTTCCATTTTGAAAACTTTGTCGGCTCTTTTCTCCGATTCGAAATCAGAAATTAATATGCCATCCGCCAAGCCGGCTGAGGAAAATAATATGCCATCAACCAACCAGGAACCCGTTTCTTCCACGGCGGAAGAGCCGACTGCGGAAAACTTCTCCGAGCCTCCCGCACAGCGGCGGATCATTCAGGCGCCGGTTCTAGTCGAGAGTTTGGGAGAGGGACAGGCTTCCGAAAAAGTATTTATCAAAGCCGAGCCTGCGGAGAACGGAGACCAATGCAAACTCATGGTGAACCGGTCCTTGTTTGCCGGGTATTCCTGGTTTTTTAAGGATTTTGAAAGCGCCGCAGGCTCGCCATTGGCGGAGAAAATTTTTAGCAGCGATCTGGTGGATACCCTCCTGATCCATAATTCCACCGCCATTGTCACTAAATTTGGCGGCAAAATGCAGGGCGACTGGTTGCCCTTGGCTAAGGAATTGGGGCAGATCATTCGTGAGGTTCTGGAATCGGGTTCGCCTTTGTTGTCCGACGATATTATTAAAAACCTTCCGCCAGAAGAGCAAGTCCGCAAGGATATCCAAAAAGTCATCGATACCGAAGTCAATCCCGGAGTAGCGGCGCATGGGGGAAAAATAGTTCTGACCAGTGTGACCGGCAATTCCGTGACGATTCAGATGGGTGGCGGTTGTCAAGGATGCAGTGCCGCGGACCTGACTTTGAAGCAAGGCATCCATAGTTCGTTTCGCAAGGCCGTTCCCTATGTGGGCGCCATCTACGATGAAACCGATCATGCGGCCGGCATGAACCCCTATTATTCATAATTTCCAATGCCAAAATTAAATCTATTTAAGTTGAAAGTTGAAACTGGGGATATGGGGCTAGCGGAGCCTGTCCACTTTACGATCAATGGTCATAAGTTACCCTTTGATGATTTTAAGGGAGGCACGGGTGCGGGAGAAACGTTTGAAGGTGAGTTTGAAATCCGTAGTTTTGCCCATTCTTTGACGCTGGTGGGCCCTGAGTCCGGTTCATGGAAGATCCGCAAGATTCACGTGGATTATGACTGTGAGAATACCCCACCCTATTCAGCGACTTTTGGGGAGGTGGCATTGGATGAGACCACCGAGGTCAATATCTGGCAGGATCCACCCCTCCCGACTTGGGATGTCTAAATCGCTAAGGCGAGGAGAGCGCTATATTCTTGGGGGAGCCCACATAAACGCGCTTGGCAAACCGGGCATTCAAGTGCCCCAGCAAGACATAATTTTTCACCGTGGTTTCCAGCGGTATGAAGTGCTTTGACGTCCAGAATGTCAGTTCGCCGGTTTCGGTCTTGAAGACGTCTTTCGGGATCACCACTTTCAATAAAAGACTTCCGCCCATTTCGTTATCTTCCTCTTTCTGAAATTTCTCCGCCTCCTGATCCGTGTTGATGTAAGCCAAAATATATTTCATGCTTTTTTCAGGAATGGTCGAGATGGTGTAGTTTTGCCCCTTACGTAGCTTGCCATAAACACCGTTTCGAAAGTTGTAGAACGCGGCAAGGATATCGTCAAAGAAAACATTTTCAGGAAGCGGCTCACTGTTCTGCTCTTTCAGGGTTTCATTGCTGTATTTGAACCAATGATGTTGCCGGGATTTATAATCCATATAATGAACGGTGCGTTCCACGTCGTCGCCAACGATGACTTTTCTTTCGAACTTGGTGGTGCGCACTCGCCTTCCGCCCTCGATGATTTCAAAAGTGGATTTATAAATATGTTTTCGGTAGGAGGTGAAGAACCCCACGAAGCCTTTGGTTTCGGCCACAAGGATGGATTTGAATTTTCCCTTATCCTCAAAGAAGCTTACTTTGGCCTGGGCGGCATTATCAAATATCAGAAGGGAAATATCGAAATAAAGGGATTCTCCCGCAAAACGCCGTATGTCCCCGTCCGGTGAGAAATTTTCATATTCACCCAATTTCGTACTGTTTTGTTGGGGAGAAAATCCGGGGTTTCCCATAACTGGGGATGAAAAGAAAATCCAGAGGAGGCCGCTCATCAATACTCCCGCAGTTTTTACTGCATTGCGGCTCAAAATGGACCTGGAATATTTTTTCATATTAATTTTGCTCAACAAAATTATTGAAAATAGATGGCAATTTCCCTATTATTGAAATCGATCCCGCTAATTTTGTGGGATCATTCGATAGGCTAATACTTAATATATAGTAAACGATGGCTACTGAAACCTTACCAGAAACTTTACCAGAAACGTTGCCTCAATCTCCAGAGGAATTCGTGACGCCGGATTCCAGAGGGGAATCCGCTTATTTGCCCCTTTACCGGGTTATCATGTGGGATGACAATGTGACCACTATGGAATTTGTGATTCGTATGTTGGTCAAAATTTTTGGCAAGGATTATAGTGCCGCTGAGAAGTTAATGTACGAAATTCACATTTCAGGTCATTCGCACGTGGAAACGCTCCCGTTGGAAAGAGCCGAGTTCAAGGTTGAGCAGGTGTACACTGCGGCCTCTATGGAAAACTTTCCTTTCAAATGTACCATCGAACCTCTTTAGCGCTCCGCGTTGCTTAGCCGGCGTCCCGCCTTTTGTTTTCGTTGAACTATTTTCTTTTCTCCATGGGGACGTAATCATTCTTGGCGGGGCCGCGGTAAATCTGCCGCGGGCGTCCGATCTTAAAATCCTCATCGCCCTGAAGTTCAACCCAGTGGGCGATCCAGCCGGGCAATCGGCCTATGGCAAACATAACTGGAAACATGTTTACCGGGATGTTCAACGCCTTGTAAATCAAACCAGAATAAAAGTCCACATTAGGATAAAGTTTCTTGGAAAGAAAATAATCGTCCTTGAGAGCGATTTCTTCCAATTCAAGTGCCAGTTCCAGCAGGGGTTCTTGGACGCCTAATTTCTCAAATACCTGATGAGCCAGTTTTTTAATGATTTTCGACCGGGGATCAAAGTTCTTATAAACCCGATGGCCGAATCCCATGAGCCGGAAAGGATCTTTGGGATCCTTGGCTTTATTGACATATTTTTTAATCTGACCGCCATCATCCTGAATGGCTTGCAACATTTCAATGACCGCCTGATTCGCACCGCCATGTAACGGCCCCCACAAGGCATAGATGCCAGCCGACACCGAAGAGTATAAATTGCATTTGGAACTCCCCACCAGTCGCACCGTACTGGTGGAACAATTTTGTTCGTGGTCGGCATGCAGAATCAACAGCACATCCAGAACCTTGGCAACCATCGGGTCGACCTCATATTTTTCGCAGGGATTGGAGAACATCATGTTCATGAAGTTTTCCGTGTAATTCAATGCGTTGTTCGGGTAAGGCAGGGGTTGTCCAATGGATTTTTTGTAGCTGTAGGCCGCAATCGTGGGAAATTTGGCAATCAGCCGATGGATGGTGATTTCAATCTCGCGGTCATCTGGCTGGTTCATCTGGTCTTGATAAAATGTGGCCAGCGCCCCCACAACCGCACTGCACACTGCCATGGGATGGGAATTGTTGGGAAATCCGTCGTAAAAATTTTTGATGGATTCGTGAACCATGGAGTGGTGCTTGACGTGATAGCTGAAGGTTTCATATTCGGATGGGGTGGGGAGGTGTCCGTAAATCAGGAGGTAGGCGGTTTCAATGAATGTGCTTTTTTCCGCAAGTTGCTCGATGGGGATGCCGCGATAAAGTAGAATTCCCTTTTCCCCGTCCAAATACGTGATCTGGCTTTGGCAACTGCCAGTGCTGACGAATCCCGGGTCATAAGTGATCAATCCCGTGGTGGCACGTAATTGGGAAATATCCACGGCCTTTTCGCCAAATACCCCCTCGATAACAGGAAGTTCAAAAGTTTTGCCCTCATGGATTATTTGTATCGTCTGGGTCATGTTTGGCCTCCGATCAATAGTTGATAATTATTTGATCGAGTTTATTGGGATTTTATTCTCGTTTATATTATAACTGCACTGGCGAATAATGTCATAAATGAACCCGCCCTTCCCAAGGACATAAAATATGAAAAATAAAAACCTGATGCTGTATTTCCTGTTGGCCGGAATAGTGCTGGGCGGAATTTGCGGGTGGGTTTTCGGACCCAAAATGATGGTGGTCGCTTGGATGGGCGAGATGTTTTTAAATGCTTTGAAGATGATGGTGATTCCCCTGATCATATCCTCCCTCATCGTGGGCATTGCCGGTCTCGGTGACATCACTAAAGTGGGCAAGACGGGAGCCATCGCCCTGATTTATTTTTCAGCCACGACCGCGTTCTCAGTGATTGTAGGTTTGATTCTGGTCAATGTGATTCGTCCGGGGGATTCGGTGGCCCTGGCGTCTGCCATACCGGCGGGCGTGGCCGACAAGGTGGACACCGGCATCACCGATATATTTTTAAGTTTCGTGTCGCCCAATCTGGTGGAATCCATGGTCAAGATGGATATTTTGCCCTTGATAATTGTTGCCCTGGTGTTTGGCGGGATCCTGACCACTATGGGAGAAAAGGGGCAGACCGTTATTAAATTTTTTGACGCGATCAATGTAGCGGTGATGAAAATGGTGCACCTGATTTTATACGTGGCGCCGCTTGGTGTATTTGCCCTGATCGCCTCCAAGCTGGGTGCCGCCGGAGGGGGCGACCTGTTTCTGGCAGAACTCGCCAAAATCGGAAAGTTTGCCTTTACCGTGGTCGGCGGCCTGCTGATTCATGGTTTGATCATTCTCCCCATCATCCTGTACCTGGTCACTGGTCGCAACCCCCTCGCGTTCTTCAAGGGTGCCGGTCAGGCACTGACCACGGCTTTTTCCACCGCCAGCAGTTCCGCCACGTTGCCGGTGACGATAGAATGCGCCGAGAATTTTAATAATGTTTCAAGACGATCGGCGCTGTTTGTGCTGCCGATCGGGGCCACCGTCAACATGGACGGAACCGCCTTATACGAAGCGGTGGCGGCTATTTTTATTGCGCAAATGGTCGGGATTCCCCTGGGGTTTTCAGATCAGGTGATCATTTTTTTAACGGCGACCCTGGCGGCTGTCGGCGCCGCTGGCATTCCGGAGGCCGGCCTGGTCACCATGGTCATGGTCCTGCAATCGGTGGGACTGCCCTTGGAAGGCATCGGCATGTTGTTGTCGATTGACTGGTTTTTGGACCGGTGCCGGACCACCGTCAATGTCTGGGGAGATTCCATAGGCTCTGCCGTCGTGGACCGGTTGGAAGAAAAATTCGTGGAAGGAGGGCCGTAAATTGACTTTAATGATTCTGTTTGGTTTGTTGATTGGAGTGCTATCCTCTTTTTCTGGATTGGGAGGTGGGTTTCTGGTGGTCCCTTTCCTGATTTACATGGAGAAGAAGACGCAACTGGCAGTGGGAACATCTTTTCTGGTGGTGATGTTGATTGCCGTATCGGCTGTCCTGGCCCATGGCCGCCTGGGGAATATTGATTACAAAACGGGTCTTTACCTGGCGTTGGGAGGTGTGGTGGGAGCGCAGATCGGCCCTTTTATATTGCAAAATGTGTCTGATCAGATGTTCAAAAGAATATTTGCCTGCCTACTGGTGGGGATTGGTGTGTGGATGTTCATCAGCTCCCGCAATCCCGTTTGATGTTGATTAGGAAAGGGTGGGATAGAGAGCCGGAGATTATTTTGCACGCTCTCCCCGCACGATGCGGGCGGCAAAAGGACCTTCTCCCAGTTTATTGATCCAGTTGGACCGGCCCTTGATCAAATTGTACATCATCGCCCGGTCGCCATTGACCGTGTCCGTCCAGGTCACATCCGCGCAATCCGGTTCAAATATCGGTGGCAGGTAAATGATGTCGCCGCCCTTGGCTTTCAGGGAATTACTTTTATCGAAGATACTTTTAATATCTTCCAGCTTGCACACCCGCCAGTCATCAAACCCACCAAACTTTTCCGCATTCAGTTCTTCAGCATAAGCCTGGCACTGCAACAGGTTGCGCCATTTGCCCAGCATTTGACGGGTGTCCTTTTTCAACCAGGTCAGCCCGGTTTGAGTGTCTGTGACGGTGTCGTTGCCGTTATCTAAATATCTGGCCATGTTCAATCCTTATGGGGCTCATCATAAAACTATTTGAAAGCAATGTCCAAACTTTTAAGATTTTTTGGCCTAGTTTCCTGATGAAAAATGAAGCCCTTGAAATTGATAGTGCAGGCCGGGTGGATATTTGACCTCAAAAAAATTATCTTTAAAAGGGGCTTGGTGAGGGTTGGCGATGACCACTTTATAATCGAAGGGGTTCTCCTCGCAACTGCGAAAAAAACACCAGCGCAGGTGGATGGGTTTGCTTAAATCACGTTTGAAAATTATTCCCAACAGGTTTTGGCCGTTGAAGAAAAACTGCAATATATAATGGTCCGTATTTATCTGAAACGTTTTTGTTTTATCCAAGCGCATGAGGTTTACGGGGTTTGCGATTTTAGTGGCGAGAGTCGGGTATTCTTTGAGGGAAATAGTTTCATAAGCGTGAGCCGGATGCGAGATACAGGCCATCAACAACACTGAAAAATATATAATATTATAGCTGACAGTCGATGGCTGAAAAATTTTGTGAGGGGGGCCGTTTTGCATTGGGTGATGTTTGAATGGTAGAGAAATACCCTCGATTGAGCAGTATTTTTAGGGTTTTCTTCATTATAACGGAAGGACAGCAAAAACAAAAAGCCGATAGAAATAAATTCTATCGGCTTTCCGTTTATTTAAATCAGGGCAATTGCTTGCCTTAAAGTCTAAAAGATTACTTCAAAGTCGGATGATAATCACCACACATCGCATTGGAAACCAGGTTTTCTTTCATGAAGCCTTTGCGATTTTGGTTCATTTGTTTGCGATAGACACCATCAGAATTATCGCCCTGGCAATCGCCATCAACTAAACCGCGCACTTCAGCTTCCTCAACGGTCCTGGCAGCTTTCCAGGATGAGGAATGTTGCGAGGAACCATATTGTTGATCCGTGTTGATTGCGGATACACTACTTCTGGATATATGGGCCCGGGAAGCCCGATTCACTGCATCGGTCAAGGATCGCGCATGAGCGCCTCTTTGAACCACGGTCTGACCCACACCCATCACGCTTTGATCCTGCTGGGCATATGAACCGGGGAGCAACTCATCGGCTGACGCAGAAGACACGCCAAAGGCCAAAGCCGCTACGAAACACATTGCCAATACTAATGCTTTCTTATTCATCTTAGTCTCCCCATTGAAAGATTAAACTAAATTGAACTATAAAAAACAAAAATCCGTTATGGATTCGAATGAACGCTTTGAATGTAAGTCAGCACGCAACCTTGACCGCACCGTTGCAAAAACCGCTAAGAGAATCCTTATGAAATCAGCAGGTTTTAATAAACCTCAAGCAGGTGATCAGGCCCAAAATCTATATTCTTACGGACCATTTGTCAATAGAAAAAAACCGCTTTCGAGCTGTATTTCAATTGAACTGGTTACCCGGCACCAGATTTACTGTAATCTCCTTAAAAACAATGGAGTCAAATTCTTATTCTTCTTGAGTTTAGAGAAGTCACAATAGGCGGAGTTTCAGCCTTGGGCGACGGTTGAATAAAGCATTTTAGAAAATTGTTATGGGAATTTGATAGACTTGACATAACGCCGGGCCGGCTTTCCGGTTTGGGTTCAATAACACTGGGAAAATATTCAGCTTATATGACAAAAAAATACTTTACCGTGGCGGAAGCCAATGCCCTGATTCCCGATTTGATGGAATGCGTTCCACGTTTGCAATCCCTTTATTCCAGCATGATGACTCAATTCCCTGACATGAAACAAGTGCGGGAGAAAGTAAACTTAAATAGTGGGAGTCCGCAGGGCGCAGAATACTTGCGGGTGGCGTTGACCGCTAACGAAGTCGTCAAACACTTTGAAGATATGGGATGTGTCTTGAAGGGGATTGAAAATGGCTTGGTAGATTTTCCAGCCATGCGGGAAGGGAAGGAAGTGCTTCTTTGCTGGAAAATGCCTGAAAAAGAAATCCTCTTCTGGCACGATCTGAACTCAGGGTTTACTGGCCGTCAGCCCATTTGACGAGCCTATCGGTGGCTTGCTTGACAGACTTTTATTTTCCCCGAGCGATCAATTGTTGCAGGCGTTTGACCAGCTTTGGATTGCCCGCCAGAGCGGTGCCCTCTTGGATACTGCCTTTTTTCCCTGAAAAATTTGCAAACGCGCCTCCGGCTTCTTCCACCAGAATTTTACAGGGTGCGTAATCCCATATGTAGGCTAGCGGATCGACCATAGCGTCCACCGCGCCGCGGACGGCCATCAAGTGACCGAAGGCGTCGGGATAAGTTCTGACCAGTTCCGCCTGTTGGTGTAGGTTTTGTACCAGGCCCAAGCGTTTTGTTTTCCGAAAACAATAGACATCCGCGATTCCCAGGGTGGCCCCTTGCAAAGTTTCGTGGGAAGAGACCTGCAAGCGTGAATTGCCGCAAAACGCGCCTTGGCCTTTGACAGCCCAGGCGGTTTCCTGCAATGCCGGCAGACAAATGATTCCCATGACCGGTTCTCCGTGACGCAACAGGGAAATGAGGGTGGCAAATAATGGCAGTCCCTGGATAAAAGACCGGGTGCCGTCTATGGGGTCTACCGTCCATACCCATTCCCGTTCCGCGTGCTCTTCACCAAACTCCTCGCCAATAATCCCATGGTCTGGGAACTCACGGGTGATGCACTTGCGCAGGTACTCTTCGGCTGTTCGGTCGGCCAGCGTCACCGGGCTCCGGTCGGCTTTGAGTTCTACCGCAATCCCCGACCGGAATGACTTCATGATTCCCCGGGTGGTGGGTTTCAACCATCTCAGGGCTGCGTCTTTGGCCTGCAGTAAATCCTTCATGAATTCCTTAAATCAATTTGGGCGATTGAACGGGCTGGCCGCCGGCGTTGCTCACGCCCGTTTATTATTTCCAATCCGGAAAAATAAATTGCTTTTATATCACGGTAAACTATAATCTTTTTTCACTTTAATCCAAAAAAAATGTCTCACTCTTCTTACCCTTCTCATCCATGAAAAACAAACAATTGGTTTTTGGCGTAATTTTCTGCTTTTTCATTGCGATGCTGTTTCTTCTGGTGATTGTCTGGGAAATCAAGAAGTCGATTGATTTCGATGAAAGAATGCGCTCCATTCAGGAAGACACCAAACAAATCACAATTGATGACAACCGTGATTTTAGTATTTACGAAACATTCACCGGGGACGATGCCCGAGAAATGATTTTAGTGCCGGAAGGCGTGTTCACGCGTGGCTCCAGCTCCGGAGGTTTTGATGAGAAGCCTCAGCAGGAAATTTATCTTGACGCCTTTTATGTTGATAAATATGAGGTCAGCGTAGAGGATTACAACCAGTTTCGCCGCGCCGCAAACTACATCGAACCTTCCGTTCCATTTTTCCAGGGGGATCACAATATTTTGAAAACGCCCAATTTCCCGGTGGTCGGGGTTTCCTGGTACGACGCGGTCAATTACTGCACCTGGGCCGGGAAGCGACTGTTGACGGAGGCGGAGTGGGAGAAAGCCGCCCGGGGAACCCATGGCCTGACTTATCCCTGGGGCAACAGTTTTCTCCCCAAGAGGGCCAATATTGCGGGCACTGCCGATGAATACAAGTACATGTCTCCTGTAGGAAGTTTCCCCATGGGGCGCAGTGTTTATGGCGTGTATGATATGGCTGGCAATGCCTCAGAATGGGTTGAGGACTGGTACGATCAGTTTTCTTATAAAAATTCTGCCATGATCAATCCCATCGGGGTGGAGACAAGCAAAAACCACGTGTTCCGGGGTGGCTCCTGGGATGCTCGTAAGGTGGATGCCCGGACCGCCAAGCGGTTTGCCGCCTCGCCCGGACGCAAAGACAGCATTGTCGGATTTCGATGCGGGTTGTCGGCCAAACCCACCTCCGGTTGATCGCGCTGGAGCCTCACTTCATGGTCTCCCTTGAATCTTTCCCGCTATAAATTCTGGATTTTACTGTTCTTTTTCGCCTCCGGCTCAACGGGATTGATTTACGAGGTGGTGTGGACTCGCCTGCTAACTCTGGTCATGGGCAATACCCATTACTCCATTGCCACCGTTCTCACCACGTTCATGGCGGGTTTGGCCTTGGGCAGTTATTGGGGAGGACGCTGGATCGACCGCCAGGGCAACCCCCTGATGATTTATGCCTTTCTGGAAGCGCTCATTGGGATTTATTGTTTCCTGATCCCGCACCTCATAGATTTGGCTCTGCCCCTGTTCAAGTGGATTTACATCAATTTCCAGGATTCGTACACCGCGGCAAGTTTTCTCAGGTTTTTGATTTGCGCCGGGATACTTATTCTCCCGGCATCTTTAATGGGCGCCACTCTGCCGATCATGGGAAAGTTTGTGACCCGCGATTCGGAAAGGATCGGCCGGGAAGTGGGGACTCTCTATGCGGTCAATACCCTGGGTGCTGTGGTGGGCGCCTTCGTCAGCGCTTTTGTGTTGATGCGTCTTTTGGGGATTCAAGCGACTATTTGGGTGGCGGCAGGTCTCAATCTCGCCATCGCTTTTACCATCATTCTATTTTTTAGAAGCCCCTGGTCTGACCGGCAAGGGGTTGCCTCGGAAGACGCCGCCACCACAAGGCCCTTGAGCGGCATGGAAAAAGCCGTTCTGATGGTGTTCGGTTTTTCCGGTGTGACCGCTCTGGTTTACCAGGTGGCCTGGAACCGGATATTTTCCCTCCTGTTGGGCTCCTCAGTCTACGCGTTCAGCTTGATCCTCACGGCCTTCATCTTGGGCCTGGCCTTGGGGACTCTCACTTTTTCGCGATGGTGCAACCGGTTCAGGGACTTGCTGAAAGTCTTTGGGTTGTTGCAATTGGGCATTGGACTGTCCGCTCTCATCGCAGTGCCATTTTTCAGCTCCATCCCGCTGGTCAACCGCTGGGTCTATTTAAACTGGGGGCTGGGATTTTCATCGATCCAATGGGCCAACTTTTTGATCATCTTCACGCTGATTTTTATCCCGACCTTTTTAATGGGGGGGCAATTCCCGGTGGTCATCAAACTGGTGGCCCACCGCCTGTCTTCCCTGGGACGGCATGTGGGCACGGCCTACGCCTGCAATACGATCGGGACCATCTTCGGTTCCTTTATCGGGGGGTTTCTGTTGATTCCCTGGCTGGGCGTTCAGAAGACTATTATTGCCGCTATTTTGGTCAATGCGGTGCTGGGCATTTTTTTACTTGTGAAATCAAAGAGCCTGTCGATTCAGGCTAAATACTACGTCCTGCCCGGTGTGCTGCTGCTTTTCGTATTCTGCGCCCGTGGGATGGCGCCGTGGGACAAGGCGGTGATTTCCAGTGGGTCTTTCATGCCTTACCGCATTGCGGATTTGGCCGGGGCGTTGTCGCGGGAAAATAAATTATTGTTTTACAAGGAAGGCATCCACACCACGGTGACGACCGAGTTGGCGGTGACCGGCAACATATTTCTTCGCGTCAACGGTAAAACAGATGCCTCCCTGGCCATGGACATGCGCACTCAACTGCTGTCCGGTTACCTGCCGATGTTTTTTCATGACGATCCAAAATCGGTTCTGGTGGTGGGGCAGGGCAGTGGGGTGACATTAGGAGCGGTGGAGCAGTTTCCGGTGCGGGAGATCGATCTGGTGGAAATTTCGCCAGCGGTCATTGAAGGGAGCCGCTTCTTTTCACCGTTCAACCACCAGGCGTTGGACGACTCCAGAGTGCGTTTGATTTTGGAGGATGGGCGCCATCACCTGACCCACAGCGATAAAAAATACGACGTCATCATATCCGAACCATCCAACCCCTGGATATCGGGCGTCGGCGCTTTGTTCACCGTGGAATTTTATCAAAAAGTAAAATCCCGTTTGAATCCTGGCGGGATCGTGTGCATCTGGGCACACACCAACATGTCGCCAGAGAGTTTTAAGTCGATCGCCAAAGCGTTTCATTCGGTGTTTCCTTTTGTCACCCTTTGGGAATCCGTAGTGGGGGATGATTATTTGCTGATCGGTTCTACTCAGCCTTATTACCTGCCCTATGAAAAAGTGGACCGATATTTACGCAATTCAGTCGGAGGCGAGGATTTAAAACGATTGGGGATTGGCAGTGTCCGCGACCTGATGGGCCTCATGATGATGGATCAGAGCCGGCTGAAAAAATTTATTGAGGGGGCCCCCATACATACGGATGACAATTCGCTGTTGGAATTTGGCGCGCCGGAATACATCTACAAGGATGAGCGGCATATCATTGTCCGGCAACTCACGCCTTTCTTTAAGTCCTCTCCTGAATTTTTAAAGTTCAGCGAATTGGAAGAGGGCGCGCGTGACCGCGTTAGAAAAGATATCGCCTCTCTGGAGCGTACCGAAACCCAGGTGAAGGAAATCAAACGCAATGCTCGCATTGACCAATTTCTTGACCAGGCGGTGGCGGCTGTGGAGCGTGGCGCTTATGAAAGTGCCGTTCAATTGTATTTGAAAATTTTGCGGGGTGAACCGCGACATGTTCTCACCCATCTCAATCTGGGAAATGTTTTTGTGGCGGTTCAGGAATATGAAAAAGCGGAGCGGGAGTATCGGATAACCTTGGAGATCAATCCCTATTATTATTTTGGAGCGGTATCCCTGGCGCGGCTGTACCTCCAAACCGGCAAGCCGGAGCGGGCTGAAGCGGTTCTGAAAAAAATGTCCACCTGGTTTCCCGGTGATTCAACTCTCGTGCAATTATTAAAACGGACCCAGAGGGGAAAGCCATCCTAGATTCTAATTTTGACTAAAAGAAATTTTGATACCGAAAGATGAGTTCTGTATACTTCTCATTTGCATTTAAGCCATTTATTACTCATCCCCTGAAAAAAGCTGATTCATGCCAAAATCGATAAAAATTCTTTGGGCCGTTTGCGCCGTGTTGGTCCTTTTTACATTTTTTTATATGTCCCTGCAAAATCAAATGAAGGCCGCCCAAAAGCGTGATCTGGAGAATCGTGCCGAGAACCTCCAAAAATATGAGGCAAAGAAAGCCCGGTTTGAAGCCAAAATACAGACGGCGGAGATGATTTCCGAGATCAAAGAATTGAATGCCTCGGGGCGTTATATGGATGCCGCCGTCGTGGCTCAAAAAACGGTTGAACTGGACCCACAGAATTCACGAGCCTTCACATGGTGGGGAATTTCCCTGGTTAAAATGGGCAAGAAGGCTGAAGCCGTGGAAAAATTTATTCATTCCGCGCGATTGGATCCGAACCACGCCAAGACTTATATTTATTGGGGATTGACCCTGGCCATTGAAGAAAAATATCAGGACGCCATTGATAAATATGAAAATGCCCTTCTGCTGGAACCGGAGAACAGCGATATTTATACCTATTGGGGCGGCGCTCTGGTGAAGCAAGGGAAATATGATGAGGCGATCGCCAAACTGAAAGAAGCGCTGAATTTTAATTCCAATAATGAATTGGCCTACGGTCTCCTGGTGGATTCCCAATATCATACGGGAAATTACTCTAAAGCCTGGCAGACCGTGGCCCGGGCCCGCAAGCAGAAAGTCATCATTGCGGAAGCCTCGTTACAGCGGTTGGCTTCTGCGAGTCCAGAATCCGCTAGCCGTTGAACGGGTTCACCCCTTTTGATATATTGAGAAAGTACCTTTAGCCTTCCACTCAACGGGGCACTGATCTGCCCAGCCGGATTTCCTTTTACGAGATATTTTTCATGCTCAAGCTCACCCTAAAATCAGGTTCCTTAATTCGGGTGGGGTTTTTCCTGATCTTCTCCGTGATTTTTTTTACGTTCCCCGCCAACCCCCTTTGGGCTCAGCTGGATCCTGATGACGCAATAAACTCCCCTGATGAAATCCCCGTGTATTGGACGGTCGTCCATCATGAGACCGTGATGGTGGAGGATATTGTGGTTTCACAGGTGGCACCGGTCCTTCAATCCGTACCCGCCTTGGACATTGAAGAGACGGCCTTGCCTTTGGAGGGGCAAGACTTGGAAGGTTCTGATGCGTTGCCAGAAGAATCGGCGGATCCCTTTGACGACGACCCGTTTGAGGAAGATCCGTTTGCGGCGGAAGAAGTGGTGATTCCGTCGATTGCTGATCCTTTCCAGGGATTCAACCGGGCCGTGTACGGCGTCAACGATGGTATCTATGAATATTTCATGAGGCCGGTGGCGGAAACCTATCGGGGAGTGGTCAACGAGGATTTTCGAATGGCCATTAGGAATATTTTTAACAACGCTTTGATTCCAACGAAGTTTTTGAGCTCCCTGGTTCAGGGGAAATGGGATAAAGCCGGCCGCGTGATCAGCCGCGGGCTGATCAATATAATATTTGGGGTGGGAGGCGCTTTGGATGTCGCTGGCCAGGAATACGGCATCGAAGATGTCGATGAAGATTTCGCGCAAGCTCTTGGCTTCCACGGAATTCCTTCAGGACCGTATATCGTCTTGCCATTATTAGGACCTTCTTCGGTGCGGCACACAGTGGGGCGGGCGGTGGACATGGTTTTGAATCCTCTTTTTTTCTTTTCTCCCGGGTTTTGGGAAAGCGCTGCTATGACTGGCGGCAACATGATCAATGGCGTCACCTTTTACATCGACGATATTAAAGCCCTTAAAGAGGGCGCGATCGACCCTTACGAAAGTATTCAGGATTTTTATCACCAAAGACGCGAAATCCTGATCCAGAATTGATGTTCGCTGGTCCCCCCGGCAAGACTGGCAACCGCCCGCCACCCCAAAATTTTGCGAAATTATAGGTTTTGAATTAAAATCTCCTTTCATCTTTTATATTATAGTCATTAACGACCCTTGGTTGTGCCAGCCCATGGGGAGTTTTATTCAATTAAATTTGTTTATGGAAAAAATGGAAACCAAAAAATTTAAAAACCGATTGTCTGAGGAAATCAGCCCCTATTTGCTTCAGCATGCCAGCAATCCTGTTGATTGGCATCCCTGGGGGCCGGAAGCCCTGGCGAAGGCCAAGCAGGAAGACAAACCTATCTTCCTGAGCATTGGCTATTCTTCCTGCCACTGGTGTCATGTCATGGCTCACGAGTCGTTTGAAAATGAAGAAACGGCCGGGATTATGAATGAGCTTTTCATAAACATCAAAGTGGACCGCGAGGAGCGGCCCGATATCGACGCCATTTATATGAAGTCGGTGATCTTGATGAATGGGCATGGAGGTTGGCCGATGAGTGTATTTCTTACACCCGACCAGCAACCTTATTCTGGCGGTACTTATTTCCCCCCGGTTCCGAAATACAACCGGCCCGGTTTTCCGCAAATTCTGCAACAGGCTTCGGACCTGTATCACAATCAAAAAGCGCAATTGCAATCCCGCTCCAAACGATTATTGGAAAACATAAATACCCCCCCCGTCACTCCACGGGTTGAACCGTCATCGGCGCATCAGTTGATTTCTAAAACCGCGAAGATGATGGCTGAACGGTTTGACGAAACTCATGGCGGGTTCGGGTCTGGGATGAAGTTTCCCGAGCCGATGGTTCATTCTTTACTCCTTCGGCATTGGTTTCATGCGGAGTCGAACGACGCTCTCATGATGACGGACAAGAGCCTGACCAAAATGGCGGAAGGCGGCATTTACGATCAATTGGGCGGTGGATTCCATCGCTATTCCACCGACCGCCAATGGTTGGCGCCACATTTTGAGAAAATGCTGTACGACAACGCCCTCCTGGCGAAGTTGTACCTGGAATGTTTTCAGGCGACCAAACAAGAAATTTACCAACTCATTCCCGGGGAAATTTTTGATTATGTCCTGCGGGAAATGACTTCCCCGGAAGGGGGCTTTTATTCCAGTCAGGATGCGGATACGGAGGGCGTTGAGGGTACGTATTTTTTATGGGATATGAAGGAGGTGCTCGACTTGCTGGGGCCCCGCAACGCCAAAGTGTTTGCTCGCGCCTACGGTATAACGGCCACAGGAAACTTTGAGCGCAGAAATATTCTTCATGTTAATGATGCTTTGGAAAAAATTTCCAAAGAGGAAGACATACCTATTTTTGAAGTCGATCACATCGTCAAAACCGGGAAAAAAGCCTTGTTCGATGTCCGGGAACAACGCTCCAAGCCCGGACGCGATGATAAAGTTCTCACCGGCTGGAACGGTCTCATGATCACGGCGCTGGCTACCGGCTATTCTGTTCTCAGGGGAAAGCGGTCCCTTGACGCGGCGGTTCAATGCGGTGATTTCATTTGGCAGACTATGTGGGTGCCTGGTGCATTGTTCCGTGTGTTCAAGGAGGGGCAGGTCCGGGTCAATGGTTGCCTGGAAGATTATGCTTATCT
The DNA here is from genome assembly GCA_004357435.1 of Nitrospina sp. Classification (GTDB taxonomy): domain Bacteria; phylum Nitrospinota; class Nitrospinia; order Nitrospinales; family Nitrospinaceae; genus SMVS01. The sequence goes on from SMVS01000043.1 coordinate 17,176, forward strand.
TTTGGAAGGCTTCCTGGCACTTTATGAAGCTTCGTTCAATACGGTTTGGCTGGAGCGGTCCACCGCATTAGCGGACGCGATGATTGCCAGGCTTTGGGATGAAAAGTCGGGTGGGTTTTTTATTTCCGATAATGAAGCCTTGGTGGCCCGACTTAAAAATCCCGAAGACGAGGCCATTCCTTCGGGCAATGCGGTGGCGGCCATGAGTTTGTCTAGGCTGGGGCACTTGACGGGAAAACCCATTTATACGGAAAAGGGCAAGGCCACGGTGCAGGCGTTTCGGGATGAGATAGAACATCGGCCCACAGCATTTTGCGGATTGCTCGCCGCGCTGAATTTTCAGGAATCCTCCCAGCTGGAAATTGTATTGGCAGGAGAACCCGGGGACCCGGTTTATAAAGAAATGCTGGAAGTCATTTACAAAGATTACCGGCCGCAAAAAGTCGTGGCCGGTTATCAGGGCGAAGAATCTGTGCGTTGGGTTCCCTGGATGGCGGGCCGCAAAGAAATCGCAGGGCAACCCACGGTTTACGTTTGTAAAGATCAAACCTGCCATCCCCCGGTACACAGCGCGGAAGCACTGGACAATCTTTTGGGTCCGCCTCCGCGAATCCAGATTAATATTTTTGATGAAGAGAAAAAGATAAAGGACATGCAATCCAGGGAGCAAGATCAATTCTTGAATGCCATGTCCTCTATCTTCAAATATTCCGGACTCGGTAAAAAATAACTGATTGAAGAAAGCTCAGTGGTGGAGCGACAACTCGATCACGTCCAGCACCAAATGGGTTCCTACTTCCAAAAGTAGAATCTGGTTGTTGATGATCACCCGCTCTGTGTTTGGCGGCGGCGGCGGTAATCGGGATTCCAAATCCCGGGGGAAGGCACGCTTTTGCAATCCCGGTGGCAAACGGCCGCCTTTTTTGGCCAATCCGGGAGGCATGCCCTTGTGCTTGCCGCGACCTTTTTCCCAGTTCTTGTTTTTCTTATGTTTCCCCCGGCGATCATCATCGTAATCCATACGATGGCTTCGATAATAATCTTCAATGATATGTCGTTGCCTTGCATCGAAAATAATATGGGCCGCGATATGGGGAGTGACCAGGGGCGTGACCGCACGATGTTTGAGTGCATGGGGTGCCGACGAATGGGCTGGCGGGCCGTGACCCCGGCCATGATGGCGGGGTTCGAGAATGACGCACCCGGTAGTCAGGGCGCCGATGAGAAACAGCGCCAGTCCACCCAAAGTCAGGGTTTTAAGGTTTAAAGGAGCACTCTCCGGTAAGCTTTCACCGTCTCTTTTTACTTCAGCAAGCATCTATTTATTCTCCGTATATTGTGGCAGATGAATATTAAAAAGTCCGCAACCTGTTGATATTTATTATCAAGCAATTATTCCGGTTTTGCAAAATTAATCAGGAAGGAATTGTAACCGGCGCGGTTAAAAAAGCGTATTCAAGCTTGGAGAATTTCGAAATTGAAGATTAAAACTCCAGTTCGTAGACGTGGTAACCGGCATGAACCATGCCCAGACGGCGGTAAACGTTCTTTCCAATTTGGTTGTCGGCTTCCACATACAAGCGGAGTCCGCGGACCTTGGGATAATTTTGCGCGATCAATCGAATGTGCTGGAATAATTCGCGGAAGATGCCGCGCCGGCGGTGATCGGGATGCACATAAACGCTTTGAATCCACCACAACTCGCCGTTCCTCCAGTCACTCCACTCATAAGTGATCATGGCCTGACCGATTACCAGGCCATCGACTTCGGCCACAAAGTAGCGGCACAGGTTGGGCTGGGCCAGCCCGGCCTGCACTCCCTTGAGGACCGTCACCGCATCCAGTTCTTTATTCTCCGTCTCCCTGGCCATAGAACGGTTATATTCAGCGATGCAATGGGCGTCTTCCGGTCGTGCTTCCCGGATGGTGGGTTGGCGAGGTGAGACGGTCATTTTTTACTTGTTAAAATAGTTTTCAAGCGTGGACACCATGTCCGCAATTTTGGATTTAACTTTTTCACTCATCAAGCCTTCTTCGTCATAATCCTCATAACTGCTGTAAACGGTGGGTTGGATTACGGTGACCTGAGATTCGTACGCCAGAATTTTACTCAACTCGGCGGAAGCCATGTACGAACGGTTGCCGCCGGCGTTGCAAAGGATTCCCGCGATTTTGTTCTCCATCGCCCCGGAAGTGATGTCGATGAAATTTTTTAGCGGCCCCGAAACGGAAAAACAATACACCGGCATTCCAAAAATGAAAGCCCGCGCCTGATCGAGTTTTTTGTAAGCGTTTTGCATGTCCCGGTTGTATTCCTTTAAAGACCTGCCGTCGCAAAACTGCAGGTCAAGATCACGCAAATCCAGAGTCTCATGTTCGAGATGACGCCGTTCCAGTGCCTGCCCGGTTTCCCGCACCAGGATGGCGGTCCGCGAATCCTTCGACAAGCTCCCTTGAATCATCAATATTTTTGCCATTTGGAATTTTCCTGAATACGGGGTGATGGAATTATTTTTTTAAAACGTCCTCGAGCCGCTCTAGGGCCCAGTCGATGTCCGCCTTTTGAATGATCAGGGGCGGCGCGATGCGCAGGATGTGGGTGTGGGTTTCCTTGCACAATAAACCTTTGTCCTTGAGAGATTCGCAAAACCGGCGCGCTCCGCCTGCCTCGGGCAACAGTTCAATGCCGATCAACAAACCTCTGCCTCGCACTTCTTTGATGTGCGGTGACTTTATCTGCCGCAGTCGGTCTAAAAAATAAGATCCCATGGCGGCGGCATTGTCGACCAGGTTTTCGTCCACGATGACTTGCAATGCCGCGCGGGCCACGGCGCAAGCCAATGGATTGCCGCCAAAGGTACTGCCATGGTCGCCCGGTTTGAAGACGCCTAGCACCTCCTGGTTGGAGAGCACTGCTGATACGGGATAGAACCCGCCCGACAAAGCCTTGCCAATTATGGTCAGGTCGGATTCGATGCCGTCATGTTCTTCGGCGAACAATTTACCGGTGCGTCCCAACCCGGTCTGGATTTCATCTAGCACCAGCATCACGTTGTTTTCATCACAGATTTGTCTGACTTTTTTAAGATACCCTTCCGGTGGGATGATGATGCCGCCTTCGCCTTGGATGGGCTCGACCAGAAAGGCGACGGTGTTGGGCGTGATGGCTTTCGCAAGGGCTGACGCATCGCCGAATGGAATGATTTTGAATCCCGGCGTGAAGGGGGCGTAGCCCCGGCGGTATTGTTCTTCCGTGCTGAATCCCACGATGGTCAGGGTCCGGCCATGAAAATTGTTGGCGCAGACGATAATTTCCGCCTGACCGTCCGGAACCTTTTTAACTTCATACCCCCATTTGCGCACGGCCTTGATGGCCGATTCGACCGCCTCGGCGCCGCTGTTCATCGGCAACACCGAATGCGAACGGGTGAGTTCGCAGATTTCCTTATAAAACAGCCCCAGCTGATCATTGCGGAAGGCGCGCGACACCAGGGTCAGTTTCCTGGCCTGCTCGGTCAACGCTTTCAGGATTCGGGGATGACAGTGGCCTTGGTTGAGTGCGGAGTAGGCGGATAAACAATCCAGGTAGCGTTGGCCCGCCACGTCCCAGACCCAAATTCCTTCGCCGCGAACCAGCACCACATCCAGAGGCTGGTAGTTGTTTGCCCCAAACCGGTTTTCGAGTTCGATCAAATCCGCAGGACTCATGATAACCAATTGTAATTAAAGGTTGAAAACTAACTCCTACTGTCTTAATATATCATTATTCCTTACGGATTAAAGGGATATTGCCCGAACCGGTCGCGAACGCAACGGCTGGAATAAATTGAAATTGATAAAATAAGGGATTATTGTATAATCCATAAATACCTTACCAACCATATTTTAGAGACCCACTTATGGCAATCGATAGCAAAGAATTGGAAGCAACGATGCCGGCAACCGAGCTCGATTGGACGGAGGACGCCAAGGCCCGGATGCTGAATGTGCCCTTTTTCGTGCGTAAAAGTGTGGTGCGGGGTATCGAAACGTTTGCAAAAGAAAAGAACATTGAACTGATCGATGACGATTTCGTTTCCCGCGCGCGGCAGGAAAGGGAAGGCGATGCGATTGCCAAAATGCAGGCTGATAAAAAAGCCAAGGCCGAGGCCAACGGGGGCAAGGCCACCCGCCGTCAATTTGTCAATTTTGCGTTTTACAAATTAGATCCGGCCTTCCGGCGTTTACCCGATGAAGAGCGGGACCAAGGCAAGCGTGAGTTTCTGAGTTTACTCGAGGAATATGACGGCAGTGACGACATGATCCTTTTGAGCTATTCGACCATGGGACTTCGCACCGACGCGGAGCTGATGCTCTGGAGAATTTCCTACAAACTGGAAGATTTTCAGGCAATGTCCACGAAGATGTTTAGAACGGGTCTGGGTAAATACCTCACCCCGACCTATTCGTATTTTTCGCAAACGAAACGCTCCATGTACATGGACACTTTCAATCCGGAACACGAAGAAGACCGAACCCACATCATCCCCGGCAAGGCCAAATATCTTTTCATCTACCCCTTCACCAAGAAGCGGGAGTGGTACCTGCTTTCCCAGCACGCCCGTCAGGGAATCATGGATGAACATATTTATATTGGCAATCAGTATCCTTCCGTCAAACTGAACACCACCTATTCGTTTGGACTCGACGACAATGAATTTGTGGTGGCTTTTGAATCGGATTATCCTGATGACTTTCTGGATCTGGTGATGGACTTGCGGGAAACGGAAGGCAGTAAATATACCGAAAATGATACTCCCATTTTTACCTGCGTCGCGATGGCTCTTGAAGATGCTGTGAACAGCCTGGGTATTTGAAGCGACTTAAAAGCTGGCAGGGATGGCATCGAAAATAAAACAGGTGTGAAATTTATAAAGGCTGTCCGCAAGGGCGGCCTTTTTTTTGGAAGGTGAATTGGGTTGGCACAGGAGCTTAAAAAAAAATACATCGTGGCGGGTGACGCTCTGGAACCCTGCGAGGGTGAAGTGCAATACGTCGATGCCCTGAAACTGTGCGGCCTCTATGGCATTCATCCCAGTGAGGCCATTTTAGTGGAACGGCGGCAACCCTCCTACCGGCACGTCATTCGGAGCCATCCCGACCTGCCAGTATTGCGGCCGCGCTCCGACGGTAATTATTCCCTGGATGAACCTTGCGACGGGTCAGGCGAGTAACCTGCCGCGGTCCCAATTGCCCGCATACACTTCGCCGCTGGCCAAGATATGGGCGCCCTCGCCGTGCGGTAAATCTTCCATGAAATAACCGATGAACCGGTCCCCGTTGGAATAATTATAACTCCCTCTGCCGCCCATGGCATTATCCATGAATTCCCCGCTATAGCTATCGCCGTTGGCAAATACCATTTTCCCCTGGCCGCTCATACTGCCGAAGCGAAATTGGCCCGTATACTTATCGCCGTTGGCAGAAATCAATATTCCCATGCCGTGCATCAAGCCACCCTGCAACTGACCTTCATATTTGTCCCCGTTGGGCCAGGTCCGGTAGAAGTAACCTGCGGCGTTCTTGGCCTCGGTTTCGGAAGAGGGCGGGGTGTTCGAGAAATCCGGGAAATCTTCAAAAGGGTCGCTGTCCGCATTGCTGAAGGGGCGCTGAAATTCCTGGTCCGGTTGTTCCTCAGAATACCTGTCCTTCAGGCGTTGCTTGGTGATTTCCTGGATTTTTTGGAAAGCGTCGCTGATTTTTTGAAAACGTTCCTGAGCTTTTTTCTGGATTTCCGGGTCTTCTCGATGAAAGCGGTCAGGATGCCATTTTTTGGCTTGCGTCTTGTAGGCCCGCTTCACCTCCTCCAGGGAAGCGTTCATCTTGATTTCGAGAATTTTAAAGTATTTTCGCATGGCATCAAGGGACGGTTGGTGAAATCACCTTAAAAAATTTTGGACACTTGTGTTTAAGAATCGGAAACCAGTGAGCGGGTCTTTTTATCATGGGCATTAATCGGAGAGTTGTTCATATGGCTCAGGAGATCTTCCACCGTGGTCCGCAAATCCTTACGATGCACCACTTGATCGACCAACCCATGCTCCTGAAGAAACTCGGAAGTTTGAAACCCTTCCGGTAATTTCTGGTTGATAGTTTGTTGAATCACTCTGGGACCAGCAAACCCGATCAATGCCCCGGGTTCTGCAATGATGACATCTCCCAGCATCGCGAAACTGGCGGAAACACCGCCCATGGTCGGGTCGGTTAAAATCGATATGTAGGGAAGCCTGTTTTCAGAAAGCTGGGCCAGTGAAGCGGAGGTTTTCCCCATTTGCATCAGCGAAAGAATTCCTTCCTGCATGCGGGCGCCTCCGGAACAACTGACGATGACGAGAGAACTTTTACTTTGAATGACTCGCTCAATGGCTCGGGTTATTTTCTCGCCGACCACCGAACCCATACTGCCTCCCAAAAATTTAAAATTGAACACACACAGCTCCACCGGATGGTCCCCAATCTGGGCCGATCCGCAAATGACCGATTCCGATCCAATTCCCAGTTTGAGAGTTGACTTGATTCGGTCCTTGTATTTTTTCTTGTCCTTGAATTTCAGAGGGTCCGAGGAACGGAGGTTTTGATCCCGTTCCACAAACGTATCGAGGTTGGCCAGCAATTGAATTCTATCGGTCACACTCATCCGAAAGTGGTAATCGCATTTGGGACAGACGTAAAGGTTCTTCGCAACGTCGATCAGCGGGAGTTCGACTTTACAGGACTTGCACTCCAGGGATGATTCCTGGGCGGAGGGTGTTTTTTTGCCTAATAAAGATTTTTCCTTAAGCTTGTCTAACCAGGACATACGGAACCCCATTGTTGGTTCAGGAAATCGTTGCAACCGTTAAAAAGCATCTTTGTTTTTATCATTTTGAATCTCACGCGCCTGGTTTCCCACCCTTCTTTGCTAAGGCGAAGAAGTTTTCTGAGTTTCAGACTGCTCTTTACCTTTATACATCACGACCAACGAAAGGACCGGTCCACACAGGGTATACATAAGACTGAGGACGAACAAAGACACTCGCGGGATGGTGGCAAACACATAAAGAAAAAGTATGACGAACAGAAACCGTGTGAACGTGACCCTTCTTTTGAATTCAAATTTTTTGAACGCCGGATAGTGAATATTGCTGACCATTAAAAAGGCCAAAAGATACACCACGCAGACCATGATGATGGGGTCCAGGCGGATGGAGAATATGTCCTCAAAAGCAATGACAATGGAGGCGATGACAGCGGCGGCGGCGGGAACGGGCAGGCCGATGAAGTGATTGCCGCTGATGTCGGGTTTGGTCACATTGAAACGGGCCAGCCGCAAGGCGCCACATAAAAGAAACAAAAAGGCCGCCATCCATCCCAGCCGGTCAAAGGGTTTGAGCACCCAGGAATAAGCCAGGAACGCTGGCGCCATGCCAAATGAAATGACATCGGCCAGGGAATCGTACTGGACTCCGAAAGCGCTGGTGGTTTTAGTCAGCCGGGCCACGCGGCCATCCAAGGCGTCGAATACGATGGCTACAAAGATCGCCCAGGCGGCGAAATAAAAATCTTCGTTCAGCACCGCAATGAAGGCATAAAATCCGCAAAACACGTTGCCCGTCGTGAACAGGCTGGGAAGAATATAAATGCCTTTTTTTAATTCCATTCAGTTGCTCCTGGCGGGTGTCTGCGTTCTAAGGCAAATAACCTATGACGCTTGACCCGCCGTGAACTTTATCGCCGATCGCCACTTCCAAACGGGTTCCTTCGGGAAGAAACAAATCCGTCCGGGAACCGAAACGGATGAGCCCGAACCGTTGACCCAGCGCGTAACGGTCGCCTTCTTTTGCCTTACAGACTATGCGTCTGGCGATCAAGCCGGCGATTTGCTTGATCACTATTTTATGCTTCTCGCCCTGAATCAACAGCGCGTTTTGCTCGTTGTCGAGCGAAGCCTTGTGGCTGGCGGCATTGAAAAACTTGCCGCGATTGTACCGGACTTTTTCAATCGTTCCAGCGATCGGCACCCGGTTGACATGCACGTTGAACACGTCCAGAAAAATACTGATCCGGGTGTAGTTGCCCTCCAGCAGAGGGTCGGTTTCTTCCACAATCGCCACGACTTTGCCGTCCGCCGGAGAAACCACGACACCGTCACCGTCAGGAATTACCCGTTCCGGATCCCTGAAAAAATTGGTGACAAATAAAAATCCCAGAAACCAGATGCCCGCCACCCCAGGCAGTCCCGCCCAGGCGAAACCCGCCGCGAGCACAGCCAGCGGCACAATGAATATATAACCTTCCGAAGCGATCGGAACTCTCATTTTATTATCCGATCTATTTAATTTTTTTGCCAACGAAAGGCATCATTTTGCGCAACCGATCGCCCACCTGCTCGATCAGATGCTCGGAGTCCTTTTTAAGCAGAGCGTTGAACATCGGCCGGTTGGCCTGATTTTCAAGGATGAACTCCTTGGCAAACTCGCCGCTTTGAATTTCACCCAATATTTTTTTCATCTCTTTTCGGGTTTCATCGGTGATCAACCGCCGGCCCCGGGTGACGTCACCATAGGCGGCGGTGGTGCTGATCGAATAACGCATGTTGCCGATGCCGCCCTCGTAAATCAAGTCGACGATCAACTTGAGTTCGTGAAGGCACTCGAAGTAGGCCAAATCAGGGTTGTATCCCGCTTCCACCAAAGTGTCGAAGCCCGCGCGGATTAATTCGGTGACCCCGCCGCACAGGACCGCTTGTTCTCCAAACAGGTCGGTTTCGGTTTCTTCCCTGAAACTGGTTTCGAGCACCCCGGCCCGGGTGCCGCCGATGCCTTTAGCGTAGGCGAGCGCGATTTTCTTGGTTTTCTTTGAAACGTCCTGGTAAATGGCCATCAAACAGGGAACGCCCGCGCCCTGCTCAAACGTACGGCGTACCAGGTGGCCCGGCCCCTTGGGAGCGATCATGAAGACGTCCACAAAATCCGGCGGCACGACCTGCCCGAAATGAATGTTGAAGCCATGCCCGAAGACGAGGGCGTTGCCCTTTTTCAGATGGGGCAGGATATCGCTGACATACATCGCCCGTTGCTTGTCGTCGGGAATCAGGATCATGATGATGTCGGACATTTTGGTGGCTTCGGCCACCGTCACAACCGTGAGGCCGTCTTTGGTGGCTCGCTTCCAGTAAGCGCTGGCCTTGCGCAGACCGACCACTACTTTTATGCCGCTGTCGTGCAGGTTCCGCGCATGGGCGTGGCCCTGACTGCCATAACCGACAATAGCGACGGTCTTCTTTTTTAAAAGTTTTAAATCGGCATCTTTATCGTAATATATTTTGGCCAAACCATTTTCTCCTTCATCGTTGCTTATTAATTGATTGAATTCCTGCCGCGGCTCAGGGCAATTCTGCCGGACCGCACGACTTCCTTGATGCCCAGAGGTCTGAGCATTAGCAATATGCCTTTTATTTTGCCCTCGTCACCGGTGATCTCGATGGTGTAGGTGCCGGGGCTGACATCGACCACCTTGGCGCGGAAAATTTCCACGATCCGGAGAATTTCCTCGCGGACCCGGACCTCGGCGTTCATTTTGACGAGCACCATTTCACGGTCAATGAAACTCTCATGGGTCAGGTCGACCACCTTGATGATGTCGATCAGTTTGTTCAGTTGTTTGGTGATCTGCTCGATTTTTTTTTCATCGCCGATGGTGACGATCGTCATCCGGGAGATGTTGGGATCATTGGTCGCGGCCACGTTGAGGCTTTCAATATTGAATCCCCGGCCGCTGAACAAACCGGAAATCCGCGATAAAACGCCAAAGCGGTTGGACACCAATACGGATATGGTATGTTGCATTTGCTTTCGTCTTGGATTGAAGTTGAATGAAACAGAAATGCTTAACTGGCTGAATTCGCCAATATAACAGAAGAAATCTGTTTTTCCTATAAATTTGAGTGAGTTAGGGCGCTCAAAATTCTGCGGAGGACCCCATCACCTTGGACCCTGCCAGCCTCAGCCAGGTCATGCGACTGCTGAAAAAAGACTGCAAAAAGTGGCAAACCCCGGTGGTGGTCCACATGGGGAACGAGGGGGCGCGGCCTTTTCAAGTATTGGTCGGCGCCCTCATCAGCTCGCGGACTAAAGATGCCGTCACGGAATTAGCCGCCACCCGTCTGTTGCAACAAGCCCATGACCCCCGCCAACTGCGGTCCTGCTCGCAGAAGAAGATAAAAAAGTTAATTTATCCAGTGGCGTTTTATAAGATTAAATCTAAAGTTCTACATGAGCTATGCGTAGATTTGATTGAGCGCTTCGGCGGCGCGGTTCCGGATACATTGGGGGCGCTGTTGACACTGACAGGGGTGGGCCGGAAGACCGCCAACCTGACCCTCACCCACGGTTTTGGAAAAATGGGGATTTGTGTCGATGCCCATGTCCACCGCATCTGCAACCGCTGGGGCTATGTGAAAACCAAAACGCCCGACGCTACTGAAATGATCCTGCGGGAGAAACTACCCAAGCGGTTCTGGAAAAACCTCAACGCGATCCTGGTGGCCTTCGGCCAGAACTGTTGCCGTCCCGTGTCCCCCTTCTGTAGCCAGTGCAGTGTCGCGCACCATTGCCAGAAAGTTGGTGTTGTACAATCACGTTGATGGGGGGGTAAATAATTCCCCCTGCTTGAAGGGGGCCAGGGGGATTTTGCAACCACAGATGAACACGGATGAATTCACTACAGAGAATGTGGAGGAAATAAAAATTCCTCCCCTGCCCGAGGGGAGGATACAGGAGGGGCGGGAGAGTTCTGTTATTCTGAGTGAAACGAAGAATCTGGGTTTTACTCCGGCGCCCCGATGGAAGGATTGATGTGTTCCCCTTCCTTGAAGAGGGTTATGGGGATTTGGGGTGATGGAAACTCTGGCACAGCTCATGTATGAAGGATAAGGAAGAATCACCCCCGCCCTCTTCACAAAGAGGGGGTTAAATGATCCCCCCTTCGGAGAAGGGGGGGACACATCGACCGCCCATTAAAACGTTGAGGACAATTTAAAGTTTTCGTGTCCTGCAAAGGTCTCCTTTGCAACGGCTAAAAGGGCTGCCCCTCCATGGCTAATTCAATTTCCCCGTGATCTTTTTTTGCAGGACGATGAGGTCCTTGATGCCCTTGTTGGCGAGTTTCAGCATGGCGGCCATTTCCTGGTCGTTGAACGGTTCTTTCTCGGCGGTTCCCTGAATTTCCACATACCCACCTTTACCGGTCCGCACCACGTTGAGGTCGACATCGGCGTTGGAATCTTCGCCGTATTCCAGGTCCAGCAGTTGCACGCCGGCGATCATGCCGACACTGGTGGCGGCGACATAGTCCTTGATGGGAATGGTGTCGATCCGTTTATCTTTTTTCATTTGCTTAAATGCGAGACAAAGCGCGACGAAAGCGCCGGTGATGGAAGCGGTGCGGGTGCCGCCATCGGCCTGGATGACGTCGCAGTCGAGCCAAATGGTGAATTCCCCCATTTTTTTCATGTCCACCACGGTGCGCAACGACCGGCCGATCAACCGTTGAATCTCCTGAGTGCGCCCGGTGACTTTGCCGCGTGTCGATTCCCGCGAGGTCCGCGTGTGGGTGGAACTGGGAAGCATGGAGTACTCGGCGGTGATCCAGCCTTGACCTTTGTCCCTTAAAAAATGCGGCACTTTATTTTCCACCGAGGCGGTGCAGATGACTTTGGTGTGGCCCACCTGGATGAGAACAGATCCGGCGGCATGCCTGTTGACGTTTTTTTTGATGGTGACTTTTCGCATTTCATTGGGCGCGCGCCCGTCATTCCTGACCATTCTGTTCTCCGCATTTTAAGTTTAAAGTTTCAAATTTGAGGGCATAAAATAGCAGGGTTTTAGCTATTTATCAATCCAGACCCAGCCTGCAGCTGGACGCAACTAGTCAGGCTCTACTGAGAATCAACAATTGCGGGGCATGGTTCCAGAGCACAGCCATCTGCGTCCCCCGCGAGGGAGGGGGCGGGCAAGGCCCGTCAGCGTGACCTGGACTCAAAAGGGTCGGCTCTGCGGGCAATCATAATTATTCGGCAGGGTTCCCTAGCCTCCTCTTCCTACGCACTCTCCGCGACCTCTGGGTGAATTCAATCTGGTATCGAGCCCAAATAACCCCTCCTGCATCCTCCCCTTGGTAAGGGGAAGGAGTTATTTGGGGCCAACGTCATGTGTGATATCCCTTCATTAACCTCATGCCTCGGGGGGGTAGTGGCCGGCTGCGAGATTTACATAAACTATTAATTTAATTGATTTTAAATATAAAAATGATTAATCTTTTAGAGGCTCTCTACATTACTGAAAACAAACGGACATCATGGATTCCTATCTTCAAAAAGGCGTCAAGCTGAAAGGCGTTTTGCACATCAAGGGCACCGTTCATATGGATGGTGACTTTGAGGGAGAACTGATTGCCGAAGACCATCTGATCATCGGCAAGAGCGGATTGGTGACCGGGAATATTGACACCTACGATATCACCAATATGGGTTCCATTCAGGGGACCATCCATGCCAAGAACCGGGTTTCCCTGATGGCGGACAGCCATTTGGTGGGCGACATCAGCACCCATCATTTGGTGGTTGAGGAAGGTTCCAACTTTGAAGGCCGTTGCAAAATGATTGAGACTCCGGCGCAGAGTCATGCCGCGTCAGCGCGGGTGACCCAACCGGGCCGGCAGAATCAACCCGGATTGGCGCACGGTGTGATGAGTGACGGTTCCGCGGGTGAATCCGAAATGCCTCCGGAGCCAGATTCGATCAGCGATTTTAAATTGCCTGTACCCGATCTGAATTTTAAAGTTTTGGCCTGGGGGACGAGTGCGGTGCTGTTGGTGGGTCTCCTCGGATGGGGGTATTCAAATTTCCGTGGCGACGATCTGGGATCGATTGTTTCCCGGGGACAGATGTTGATCGAGCAGAAAAAATATACGGACGCCGAAGGGGAATACCTGAAGGCGCTTAAAATTTCCCGAAGCAATCCTGAAGTGTATGCGGGCCTCGGCGAAGTTTATTTTCGCAAGAAAGAGTACAACCAGGCCCTCTCTCAGTTTCAGCGGTCCATTGAATTGAAACCCTCGGAGAACACCTACCATTTACAGCTGGCCCGGACCTATTCGGAAAAGGGTCAGTTCCAGGAAGCCACCAAAATTTACAAGAGCGTGATCAATTCGGACCCGAAAAATTTTCAGGCTTTTTACGATCTGGGCGAATTGCGGCTCAGGGAAGGCAAGCGTGAAGTGGCCATTGAAAATATCCAACTGGCCGCCCGGTTAAATCCTGACCACATCAAATCCCACGAACTGCTGGCTGATTTGTATGTGGAGGACAACAAAATTGAAGAAGCGGTTGGTGAAATGAGAGAAGCGGTGCGGTTGAAAGGAGATGATCCTGCCCTCCGTATGACCCTGGCGGAACTGCTCGTCAAAGGCGGTCGGGAGGATGAAGCGTTCAAGGAATTTAGAGAGGTGACGGTGTTGTCGCCAGAAAATTTTGCGGCGCAGATGCGGGTGGCCGCCATTTATTTGCAGAGGAAAAACTATGACAAGTCTCTGGTGACTTACCAAAAGGCCGCAATCCTGGAGCCTTCGGATATTCACGTTCAAACCGGTCTGGGCGCAGTTTATTTGAAAAAGAACGATTTTCAGAATGCCGAGTTGGCTTTTCGTAAGGCCACTCAAATCGATCCCAAGAACAGCGAAGGATTTTACCAGCTCGGGAAATTATTGGTTTCGTTGGAAAAACTTGGTGAAGGTCAAACCGCCCTTGAAACCGCCGTGGGCTTGGACAATCAATTGTCCGACGCGCATTTTGAGCTGGGAAAAATTCACAAGCAAAATGAGAACATGAAACGGGCTCTGTCCGCATTTGAGATGGCGTTGTCCGCGGACCCCAAAAATGTGAATTATATGGTTGAGGTCGCCAATGGCTATGTCGAAAGGAAGAGCCCTGACAAGGGAATCAAGATATTGAAGGAGGCCGTCGCGTTAGAGCCGGACAATGGTCACGTGATTTACGGGCTTTGTTCGGCTTACCGGAGAAAGGGTTTTTACAGGATGTCCATCCGCCATTGTGAAAAAGCGCTGGGGATCTTGCCCCAGTCCTACGAGGTCATGAACCGGCTGGCTTGGCTCTACGCCAAGAAAAAGATCAACCTGGATAAAGGATTGAAGCTCTCGCAGGCGACCGTCGAGGCATTTCCCAAACGCCCGGATTACCTCGACACGCTGGCGGAAGTTCATTATTCCCGTAGGGACGCCAAATTGGCGGTGGACCTAATGAAAACGGCCTTGGAGCTTGCCCCGAATTCGGGCTACTACAAACGCCAACTCTGGCGGTTCAAACATATCAAACCCAAGCCTTTGAAACGTCCCATTCCCGTGCCAGCCCGTTCTCCTGAATCGGAGGATACTGGTGATGCGTCGTCGGCCGCTCAGGCTAGCGATTCGCAATCGCTGGTCTCTGAATCGATTGACCATGACATTCCAAACTCTGAAGCCGTGGAGGCCGTGGCGCCCGTCAATTCTCTATAAGCTGTTCTCCTGCCCTCACATAATCCCGGTAGCCTTAGAAGCGATATAACCAACATACGCGGTTAAAAGAATAACTCCGTCGCGCTTGGACAGGTTGTGTTCCAGTCGTATCAAAACCAGGAGGAGGCAGGTCAATCCCGTGGTGAACAGCAGGTCGGGGTGAATGACTTCGAGAACCTTCAGTGGTTTTGCAGTTGCCGTGGCGCCCAAAACCATCAGGATGTTAAAAATATTACTTCCGAAAACATTTCCCAATGCCATTTCCCCATGGCCTCTGAAGGCGGACATGAGGGAAGAAATAATTTCCGGCAGGCTGGTGCCAACGGCGATGATGGAGATACCGATGAACCACTCACTGATGCCAAAGGCACGAGCGATATTGACTCCCCCTTCTACCATCGCCTTGGCACCGGCAACGAGCAGGATCAATCCGGCGACAATAAGGAGGAATTGGTAGACAATTCCTTTATTGATGAAATAACCGCCCTCGCTCTCCAAGGTGCTTGATGGCTCGTCCTTCACGCGGAAGGCTCGCCAAGTGTACAGGACCACACCCGCTAAAAGAAGTATGCCCTCCCACCGACCGAGCTCGTTGTCCCAGGTCAGGAATAAAATCAAAAAAGTTGCGATCAACAGGGGAGGGGTCTCGCGGCGCAGGATTTTTTGTTCGATGGTCAGCGGAACTAAAAACGCAGTGAGCCCCAGGACCAGTCCTATATTGGCAATATTACTGCCGATCACATTGCCGATGGATATTTCCGGGGATCCCTGAAAAGCCGCCAGCAAACTCACGGATAATTCAGGAGCGGAAGTGCCGAAGCCCATCACGGTGGCGCCAATGACAAAAGGACTGATCTTGAAAGCCTGGGCAATCCTCAAACTACCAGAGATCAATAAATCCCCACCGTAATAGAGCAATGCCAGCCCGATAATAATATAAATGGAATCCAACAACATTTATTGAGTCTATGGTTGTGTTTCAGCCCGTCACGCTGAAAATACATGGGTTGGGTGAGAATAGCTCAGGCATACCTGGTTACGATTGGAAGCGACCGGAGTTTGGCAGGGTGATCATCACCTTCAAATAACCGCGTTAACTTTATCAGGATAGAGTTGGAAAGGAAATAGAAATCCAAAATGTAAAAACCAGAGTCCGCAGAGGACTCTGGTTTCATAACGGATCAAAGAAAATTTAGAGGTTCAACTGCCTTCCCGTTTTCTTACTTTATGACGGAGACGGGAAGAATTAACACTGGGATGTTTTAAGATTCTCTTTTCAGCTTCACGAACTTGGCTCGCGCCTACACGGCTCTCATTTCTATAACCGAATGTTTTCGCTGCACCAGGGTCTTTGTAATCCAGGACTGATTTTTTTTGATGATCCAGAGCTGGCGACCCACGTCCAGTCTCAATTATTTTTTGCCGGTCATGAGTGGCTCCGCCGCTTCCTTCCCCGTGGCCAGGGTCATCAGCGAATAAGGGAAGAGGCATTGCCAGGGTGATGAAAAATAAGGATTAAGCTAAGCCGGAAAAAATTTATTCATGCATAACTCCTTATGGGGCCAAGAACCCAAGGGGGCGCCGGCAAATATTATAGATGCCAACGCACGAGTCTTTGGCAGAGAGCCAAATACGGCGCCCAGCTTAGTCGTTCTCGAACCTATTATCTTACAAGTGATGAAGAGAATTTTGAGGGGATTTACGTTGCAGAGTCGGCATGCCCTGGCGATATGCCCAAAAGGTATTTGTGTGAGACTTTATACTAAATGGATTTACTTGATAAACCGATCAAAGCTGTTTTGAAACCCTCTGTTTCCAATTCCTTTTGTTGCAAAAGGGCCGTAGCTTTGGAAGCCAGTCCTTCCATGCGTACGACGTATTGACGTGCATCGATCCGCATTCTTTTTACATTAGTCAAAATACCCTGTTTATTGAGGTCTTTGCGGAAGTCTTCGGCGCTGTTCTTGAACACAAATTTCCCTAAAATCATGTCATAGGTGCTATCGGGGTTTTCCTTAAAAAAGGGCTCAAATCCTTTGGATTTCAGATCGTTTAGGAGTGTTTGCCCAGAGCTTTGATCGGAAAATCCGCCAATGAACGCGACATGCATGGAGGCTTTTACAGTTCGGGCGTGCGAGAAAGCGGAAAATCCCTTGGACTCTAAATTTTTAATGAGTTGGTCGGAATTGGCTTTGATTAAAAAGGCACCTAATTGGATAAAATGAGTTTTTCCCACAACGAATGCGGCCAGCTTTGCCTGAGCGGGTTGCGGTGACGCTGGGGGAGATGGTGCTATTACGGGCATAGATTGGGTTGTCACGGGTTGAGAAGGTTGCGATGGTTTTAAAATTTTGCTGGGCTCCAGGGCTTTTGATATGGTGAGTGCCGCCCGTTCAGCGGCCGTCATGCTTGCCATGGAGTCAGCATTACCGTTTATTTTTATAATTTTTGGCGTTCCGTTTAAAGGAAATCCCCCTTGATTCATAACGGCGTCAATGGGGTTGGCATTTTGGCTGATAGGCAGTTGTGGCTCGGGCTTCGGATTTTCAGAGACGATCATTTCTGCTGGAGTCTCTGGAGCAAATGCTGGCATGATATTCTCACTGCTGGTAATTTCAGCCAGTTGAGCCTCCTCGGATCCCAATAGAGCGGATACCAAATCTTGATTTTGCATGCTTTGATAAGCCACGAAAACCAGGCCCACCCCGATGAAGGCTATCAAAAGAGCTTGCGTGTTTTTGTTTCGGATCTTTTTATGGATCTCGACTTCCGCTTCAATTTCTGCGTCATGGATTAAATCACCGGTCCTTTTTTGATACTTTTGAAACGGCATTTTGACACCTAGTGTTTTAACATTTTGTTTGATCGCCATGGTCTTCTGGGGAGTGAAAGGTTGATGAATGTGACGGTGCCGGAAAATTTTGCCGATAGGTCTTGAGAATAAATTTCCGGACCGATCAAAAAATACTAAAAACGAAAAAATCTGTTAACTTGTTAATTAAGAAACTGAGATCAGGTTCCATCAATCCATGCGCCTTTATCGCTGGAAAAATTATAGTATTGATTTGTTAAGCTGTCAAGCAGAAGTTATTGAATATTAAGTAGTTTAAGGGTTTTTTCCGCCATAAAATTTAAACAAATTTTACCAAGTTTATAAATGAATTCCGTGCCTGATATTTCTGTGAAAATTGGCCGTCTCTCTTTGCAGAATCCGGTCATTGCCGCGTCGGGAACCTTCGGGTATGGGTTGGAGTTCACCCCTTTTTTGGATCTCGATCGTTTGGGAGGGTTTGCGACCAAAGGACTCTCTCTGCGCCCACGGTTGGGAAACCCGGTGCCGCGTGTGATCGAAACGGACTCCGGGATGCTCAATGCTATCGGTTTGGAAAATGTCGGGCTTGAAAAATTTAAGAATGAAAAAATTCCTCTTTTGGAAAAATACAAGACCTGCCTCATCTGCAATTTTTTTGGTGATACCGTAGAGGAATACCGGGAAATGGCCGGAGCGCTTTCCCTTCTGGAGCGGGTGGATGCTCTCGAGATGAATATTTCCTGCCCCAATGTCGAGGCCGGCGGTGTCCAGTTCAGCTCGAGTCCTGAGGTGGTGGCAAAGGTGGTGGGCGCGGTGCGTCAGGCCACGGAAAAATTTCTGATTGTTAAGTTGTCGCCGAACGTGACCGACATCACCGAAATCGCGCGGGCCGCCGAGGCGGCGGGAGCGGATGCGGTGTCCCTCATCAACACGGTCATTGGTATGGTCATGAATGTGAAAACCCGCCAACCTTACCTGGCGAATAAAACGGGAGGGTTGTCTGGGCCAGCCATCAAGCCCATTGCCCTGCACATGGTTCACCAGACTGCGAAAGCGGTGTCGATCCCGGTAATCGGCATGGGCGGCATAAAAAGCGCAGAGGATGCGCTGGAGTTTTTATTGGCTGGCGCGCGCGCGATTCAAGTGGGAACGGCCAATTTTGTTGATCCGGCGGCAACCATAAAAATCATAGACGGATTGATGGAATGGTGTGTGCGTCATGGCATCCAAAACCTGGATGAGTTGAAACCGGGGAATTGAATAGCGCTTAAGGAATATAGATCCGAGGGACGCGCTTGCCGACGCAACATAGAATTTCATAAGGAATGGTTCGCGCATGGTCCGCCATTTCCTCGACGGCAATGGCTTCGCTTCCCTGACGTCCCAAAATCACCACCTCATCGCCTGCCCGCACCTGCGGCAAATCGGTCACATCCACCATGCATAAATCCATGCAGATGGTGCCCACCTGGCTCACCCGTTGGCCGTGGATTAAAACGCTCATTTTTCCGGAAAGCGCTCGGTTCAGGCCGTCGGCATAACCCACCGGCAAGGTGGCGATGGTGCTGTCCCGCCGCGTGATAAATTTTTTGCCGTAGCTCAGGGGAGACCCCTTGGAAATTTTATTGATTTGCAGGATTTGTGTTTTCCATGCCATGACGGGCCTGAGTTTTTTTTCTGCAGTGGATCCCAAGAGTTTGTCGAGGGCCGGCTCCAGATTTTTTGAAGTGAGCGCTCCGTAAAGAATGAGCCCGGGGCGGACCATGCTGAAATGGCTTTCTGGATACCTGAGCAGGGCGGAGCTGTTGGCGCAATGGGCGGGCGGTGCCGGTATTTCCCCCTGGTTTATTTTATTCAGTGTCGCCTGAAAACGTTCCAGTTGCAGGGTGGTGAACTCCGAGTCCTCTTCATCCGCCGTGGAAAAATGCGTGAACACCCCTTCGGCGCGCAAATTTTTTGAGTGGTGTATGAATTCCATCAAGGCCGGCAGATTGTCCGATGTCCCTCCGAGACGCCCCATTCCGGTATCCACTTTGACGTGGACCCCGACTTGCCTGTCGCACTCCGCCGCCCGGTTCGCCAAGTCTTTTGCCATGGACGAGTTCCAGACGGTCGCCGTCAGCTCATGCTGAATGAGGTCATCAATCTCGTTGGGGAAATGTCCGGTTAAAACCTGAATGGGTGCCTGGACACCATTTTCTCGAAGCTCAACTCCCTCCGCGACGATTCCCACTCCCAGGCAATCGGCTCCGGCTGCGAGGACGGCACGCGTGCAGGGCAATGCGCCATGACCGTAACCATCGGCCTTGACCACGGCCATCAGTTTCACTTCGGGTTGTAATAAGGATCGAATGGCACGGACGTTGTGACGGAGGGCTTCGAGGTGGATTTCCGCCCGGGTCGCCCGCGGTGTTGTTGGGCCGTTGTGATCAATGGCGTCGGAAATGATGACCTCGCGGTTGGAATTTAAATTTTCCAAGAGTGCCAATTAATCCCCGCCAACCCGGGATCTTCCTGTAGCGGAAGAGCGCCCTGAAACCTTGGCCTTACCAGTGGTCCGGCAGGGGCGGCAGGACATGTTGGATTCATCTTTGGTTTTTTTGCGGATCAAATAACCCCGGTCGCTGTAATAATTATAGGCCATGGCGTTGATGCCATTTTCATCGGCGCACCAATAGGTGGACCCACAACCTTCGGGGAAAGCATAATCAATGTGTACGATGTCCCCATCAAAATCGGTATTTTTACAGTCGTGGTCATAAAGGTTTCTAGCCTCCTGATTTTTTGGCAACCGCCAGTCTTCAAAGCCCGCAAATTTTTCTTCGTTCAACTTGACGACAAACTTGTTGGCGCCTTTCCAGCTGGACCACTTGCCTTTGATTTGAAAGCTGTCCTCTTTCAGCCACATCACCTTATACTTATTGTCCGTAATGGTGCCGTCGTTATTGTCTATAAAGCGTTCTTCAGCCATTCCTATTGCCTCAAATATTGATTAAAGTTTTTGAACTGTTGTTGGCTTCATCCGTTAGGAAGAATTAGCATAATGATATCAATATTGGCCCAATATTATAAAGATAATTTTTCATATTTCAGCCACTTAACCGCCTAACCTGATTTGCGGCATGGTTTTCCAGGTAGAATTCAAGTATATTGCTTTAATTTCATTGAACTATGCTATTTTAATTTTCAAAAATTCAAGCTTGGGATATTGAAGGATTCTATTTTCCTGGGCAATTCTTAATTAATAAATAGGGTGAGGCCATGTCGAAGATAGAAGTTCAAAGTTTTTTTTATGATCTAATCCATTGCAAGGACAAGATACTAAGCGTCTTCAATGAATTTGACGAGGAATATGGAGAAGATGAGCGAGGGTCTCTGGTCGCCGGGATCAAGGAGATGGAGGACGGCAAACTGGTGAACCTCCTGGTCAACGTTCAAAAGATGGCTCAGGGTTATGAGCAGATCAAGGAATTGATGGATGCGGCGGAGGATGCGGAGCTCCAAGCATCCCTTGAAGATAACGAAGACGACGATGACGATGACTGACGTTCGGATCAAATCCTCGGCAATCCCCCCGCACTCGAACCGTGAATCTTTCTAAAAAGTATTGGTTCTTTTTATTTTTGTGTCTTCCGTTCAGCCTGGCCTCCTGTCAGACCGAATCCTCTCCACAAAATCCACCCGCGACTCAGATTTCCCCAATCGATCAGAAGGAAATGGTTTTGGTTCCCGCCGGCAAGTTTATCATGGGGACCGATAAGGTGGATCCTGATAACACCCACCAGAAAATTGGAACCATCAAGCCTCTTTATCTGGATCAGCATCCGCAACGCGCCGTGGACCTGGGCGCGTTTTATATGGACAAATATGAAGTGACCCACCGCGAGTACATGCAGTTTGTGGAGGCGACCCTGTTCAATGAATGGCCCACGAACTGGGTGGACGGAAAAATTCCGGCAGGCTTGGAAAATCACCCGGTAACCAATATCACTTGGCGCGAAGCTCTGGCCTATGCGCTGTGGGCGGGAAAACTGTTGCCCACGGAGGAACAATGGGAAAAGGCCGCGCGTGGTACCGATGGGCGTTTATACCCGTGGGGAAACGAATACACTAAAGGCGTTGCCAACATAGGAATAGACGCCGCAAAAAAAACCATGCCGGTGGGCAGTTTCCCGCAGGATGTGAGTCCCTATGGCCTTTACGATATGGGCGGTAACGTTATGGAATGGAGTCTGGACTGGTACCTGCCGTATCCGGGCAGTGATCACCCAAGCAAAAAGTTTGGGAGAAGGCTGAAGGTTTTGAGAGGCAACTCATTTCATTCCGGAGGGCATTATTTTCTGGAGGCGTATCGCTATGTATTTTCCCGCACGGAAGTGGACCCGGACGACTATTTTGAAAATGTAGGATTCCGCTGTGTTATGTCTCCTGCCGGTTAGGCGCCGCTGAATTTTTTTTGCCCCGATTCAGGGGCCGCCAGTAAAACGAAGAAAATACCAAAACAGCGAAAGCTATATCCATCATAAATACCGATTTGGGATCGAACCAGGTCAGGTAAATAATCCGATTCAACCAGACAGCCAGGAACGAACCTTCATACGAGGTCCCGGTCAGGTTTTCTTCCACCAGTGTCAGGGGGCAGGGAACCCCAAATATCATCAGCACCGTGATGCCCGCCAGCAGTCCCGCGTGGATCAGGCGGAGATATGTGTGGTTGGTGGCCAGCCCGACGGCGAACCCAATCAACAGGAACAAAATAGTTGTCAGGTGAGCCGCTTGCACGATTTCTAACATAGAGAACCTGTTTGGGTTGCAACCTGCCGGGAGAAGAGGAGTTGCCAACCGATGCGGACCCCTCGAAAAAAGAAATATTAAAAATCCGTCTATTCCAAAATAGTATTTTCGAGGATGGCGTTTTTAATAATCGCCTTGGAAAGATTAGCGTCGATGAGATAAGCATCTTTCAAATTGGCCTCCGAAAAATTGGTGCCGTGCAAGTTTGCTTCCAGCAGAAACGCGCTTTTTAGATTCGTATTTTCCATGTTGGCGTAGGTCAGGTCCGCCCCCTCAAGATTGACTTCCTCCATTTCAACTCCCTTGCAAAAAGCATCCTTTAATTCGGCGCCGGTCAGATTGGCATGGGAGAGTTTTGTCTTCTTCATGGTGATCGAATTTAAGTTGGCATATTTTAGGTTGGCGCCTCGCAGATCCACCTGGGTCAGCTTGGAAAAACTGATGTCGGATCCTCTGGCATTGATGCCGTTCATTCTGCATTCTGAGATTTCCATGGAATTGGCATACACATACATCATTCTCGAAAAAGTCAAATTGCAGTGCTGAAATTTAACTTTCGCCAGATTGCTGTTGCTTAAGTTGGCGCCACGAAAATCACAGCCTTTAAAGGTGGCTCCCGTCAGTAAAGAATTTTCGAGTGAGGCATTTCTGAAATTACAGTTGTTGATGGTTGCTCCCTCGAAATTGGTCTCCTGCAAGTTAGCTGACGTAAAGTTCACGTTATTCATTTTGGCTTTTTTGAATGAAGATTTAGGCAGGACGGCCTGGGAAAAATTGAGTTGTGCCAAGTCGGATCGATCCAGAATAGCCTCAGACAAGTCGGCGAATATAAAGGTAATGCCCTTAAGTCCGATGCCCTTGAGGTTGTAAGAGGTGAAGTTGGCGCCGTCCTGGCATAAGTTTTTAGCGGTCAGAGCAATAACTTCTTCGACATGGGACATGATTGACATTCCAAATTATTAATGAATATTGTTTCTTAGAAACATATTAAGAGACTTTTAATTTTTCGAGCCCGTGGACCTTATTTTGAGTGACTTGATGAAATAGCCCTCGAGCCATTGAAATGAGTCGGTATCCTTGCGGCTTCCCGGCACAAATAACTTCAAAAAATTTTGATTTTGAAAATTGCTTCCGGTCACTCGGGGCGCCAGATCTACCAGGCAATGCGACACGCAATTGAGTCCTGAATAGGTTTTGCAAAATAGCTCTCCCCATGAGGTTAGGTATATCGTGACGACCGATCGTATTTTTTGCAAACGTTTGTTGATGAATTTAGAATATTCTGAAGCATTTTTGCAATCCTGAATATTTTCCATGGTTATTTCCCTGGGCACGGGGCTACCGAAATCTGCAATGATGAACGCCTGTTGAATGTGGTCTGTAGCCAGTAATTTTTCGTTGGCAATGTCAGCAATATTCATTTGCGATAAAAAGCTGGATAGCTCACCCAGTAAATTTTTGAGATCAATGTCATTCACCAAAGTATGTTCAGCTCGCAATAGAAGCGCGGTATCCTCATTGTACAGGTTGTTGAAACAGGTGAAGGCGATCAAAAATTGAAGGCTGGAGGCTTTTTTTATGATGCTCTCTTCTGGTATTTGTTCGATAAAAGCGAGGGTTTTGCCTCGAATCAGGTACCACTCGTGTTTTCCTTTGGTATGCGATTGCTGGAGAAGAAAGGTCAGCTCCTTTTCGTTAGTGTCGCCATCCACCAAAGCGAAAAGGTTTTCCACTTTGTTTGCGGTTTTTCGATAAAAGCTGAAAAGTTTGCGTCCCAGCAGGTGAGTGTCACGCTCGGTTATCAGGCTTTCTCCTTCAGCCAATCGACTGTTTGCTTCTGAAATATTTTTATAACTGCTCATCAATATTTTATTGATATTCTCACCCAACGCCACTTTTTCCATCATTGGCCATTCTAAATAAGAATTCAAGTTGAGAACTTTTTCTTCAGGCCAGTTCCAGCCCCGGATTAGTTTGATGAGAACTTTTTTGTAGGGATCGGAGCTTCCCTCCTCCAAGTCCTGACGGTCCACCTTAGTGCCTACCTTGAGGTAAAAGGAAATGCGCAATGCATCCACCTCGATGTCTGGCTTGGTTTTGCTGAAAAATTTGTCCACTCTTTCGAATAAATTCAGGTAGGTGTCTATCTGTTCATGAGGTGTTCCTATGAAAACCTTTTTCTTGATTTCATGGCAAAGTAAATTGGATCGAGTGTCATTAAACATATATTCTTCGAGCAGACCCATTTTCATTAGAGTCTTGAAGGGCGACTTGAATGATTTGATCAATGCCCATATGGAGCCCCCAAAAAATTCTCCCTGGGAAATGTCGTCCACGTTGCCGATGTCCAAAAAGTCATTGGCGTTCAGCAGGGTTTGATTGCTTTGAATCTGTCTGACGAGGAATTCATATTGATCGTCGTCGGTGTTGACAGGGAAAATCCACCAGAAGGGAATTTTCCCTGCCGGGATCACTGCCGTTCGATACATTTCCTCTTTCAGAAGTTTGGCGAGCGCCGATCCGG
Source organism: Nitrospina sp. (assembly GCA_004357435.1). Classification (GTDB taxonomy): domain Bacteria; phylum Nitrospinota; class Nitrospinia; order Nitrospinales; family Nitrospinaceae; genus SMVS01. The sequence continues at coordinate 41,895 of SMVS01000043.1, forward strand.
TACTCTCGGTATTGCTTTCGCCAAAAATATTATTTTTGACTTCCTGGATATCATTGATGAAAAAATGGATTTCAAGTTTGTAGGTTTTCCAGGTCCATTCTTCAATCATTTGTAATTTTTTTTGGAACAAGCTCAACTTGTCATCCGGCACACTATCCTTATTGATAAAAATTGTGAAGTCCGAATCGGATTTCTGGCTTTGGGCAATGGAGCCGGTACTCCCCATTAGCAATACCGTTTCGATAAACGGAGTGAATTGCTCATTACGCCGGATGATAATGTTTGGAAACAATCGCTCGGAGGCGAATCTGCATTCTGCATTCAAGGTGAAGTTATGGATCCCGCAGGGGACATCCTCCTGAATATAGCCCGGAAGGCCTTTTTGGTTGGCATGAAGGAGGCGCGGGATGACGGTGAAGACCTGACCGTCGAGAGTGGACAGCGTTTGTAAAATCCGATGGATTTTAAATTTATTGTATCGGATAAAAAGTTGCCGGTTGTTGAACAAGGTACTGGAGATATCGGTAGTATTGGCAGTCATAAATTTTCGGTAATAGGGTTAAAACAAGTTTTATTGCTCCTAAATCAATTATAAGGGTTTGTTTTGGGAAAACCCTATAATTTCGCCTGAAATCGTTGCCCAGCAATTTTCAAGCCGAAGTGATTTTTGTGTCGGCAAAAGGTGCCCTAAAGTTATATAATTTTAAGGTAATAAATGACCTGTCTACGGTTCCCGGGAACTGCGCCCGCCTGATCGCGATGAGCTGGCTTCAGGCGACATCCTCCCTCATCCTGAATCTGAAATACCCAACGGAAATTATATGTTCAAAAATGAGGCTGTCACAGCCACCCTAAAATCTCTTTGTAACCGTCGCATTGGTGTTGTTTTGTTTTTAGGCTTTTCCTCGGGATTACCTCTGGCGCTTACCGGGGGAACTCTCCAGGCCTGGATGACTGTAGAGGGGGTCAGTTTAAGTACTATAGGAATTTTTACTCTTGTGGGATTGCCCTACACCCTCAAGTTTTTGTGGTCACCCTTGGTGGATCGGTTTTCTCTCCCGTTTTTGGGTCGCAGGAGAGGATGGATTCTTGCTTTTCAAATAGTATTAATGATCCTGATAGTAGCTATCAGTGGATCTTCTCCTCTAAGCGCGCCCATGATGGTCGCGATTCTGGCGTTGATGATTTCGTTTGCCTCAGCCTCTCAGGATATAGTCATTGACGCCTATAGGACAGATGTCCTGCATGAGCGGGAGCGAGGTCTGGGCGCCGCGGTGTATGTCACCGGCTACCGGATCGCGATGCTGGTATCAGGAGCTATGGCATTAATCTTATCCGAATATCTTGGCTGGCGTTTGACGTACATGTTCATGGCTGGACTCATGACGATCGGTCTGCTAGCCACCCTTTGGGGGCTCGAACCGGAAGAAAAGGTGATTCCTCCGAGAACAATGGAGGAAGCGGTTGAGGGACCCTTCAAGGAATTTTTTTCACGCAAAGGCGCTTGGTTTTTTCTGGCATTAATCATTCTATACAAACTGGGAGATGCTTTTGCCGGGACTCTGACCACGGCATTTTTAATTCGTGGCGTTGAGTTCTCGGTTGGAGAAGTCGGGACGATCAACAAGGGGATGGGGCTTGCGGCAACAATAATTGGCGCACTGTTCGGTGGCACGCTGATGTCGCGTTGGGGTTTGTACCGGTCAATGATGACCTTTGGAATTCTGCAGGCGGTTTCAAATCTTTCATTTATGGTGCTCGCGGCCATCGGGAAAAGTTATCCGATGATGGTCTGCGCCGTGGCGTTTGAAAATCTAGCCGGTGGTATGGGGACAGCGGCTTTTGTCGGATTTTTAATGACGCTTTGCGACCATCGCTTCACCGCCACACAGTTTGCCCTGTTCTCAGCATTGGCTTCCATTGGGAGAG